>JADZGG010000139.1 GCA_020854015.1 Flavobacteriales bacterium | reverse complement strand
GTCTGCACCCACGAACTCCACCTTGAAGCCATACTCCTCCGCGATCACGGAGAGTGTCTCGGCATCGAGGCGCTGGTTGATGCTCACCATCATGCCCAAGCTGAAGCAGGCCTTGATGATGTCAGTGACGGGCACGCTCATCATGGACGCCAATTCGCTGGCGGTCACGAATTCGGTGACCTTCAATGTCTTGCCGGCCAGGTCGCGAGCGGCCTGTTCTTCTTCGAAGCGCTGGTAGCGCTGGTCACGCTTGTCGCGGCGCAACTTGGAACCTTTGCTCTTGCCACCGGTGAGGCGGGCAAGCGTCTCGCTCACCTTGCGCTTCACAGCGTTCTCATCGAGCTCACCGGGACGACCGGTGGGCGAAGGTGCGCGCTGTTCCTGTTGAACGGCCCGGTCGATGTTGACGGGCCCGGGCTTCACGATGCGCTTGCGGCGACCGCGGTCGTCACCAGGGCGTTCGGCGGGCTTGCGCTCCTTCTCGACGGGCAGCTCGATCTTGCCCAAGGTCTTCACACCGGTCAGGCGTTCGGCCGTGGCACGGATCAGTTGGGGTTCAACTGGTGCGGCAGGTGGGGTTTCCGGCGCTGCGGGGGCCACTGGAGCGACCGGGGCCGGAGCCTCGGGAGAGGGGGCCGGGGGAGCCGTTGCTGCGGCTTTCTTGGCGGTCTTCTTGGGGGCGTCCAGGTCGATCTTCCCGACATGCTTGGGACCAGCAGCCTTGTCGGCGCGTGCCTTGATCAGCTCGGGCTGCGCTTCCGGAGCGGGTGCGGCCGGAGCAGGTGCCGGCGGAGCGACCGCAACGGGGGCAGGTGGGGCGGGGGGCGGGGGTGGCGCCGGTGCAGGGGTGACCACCTTGATGCGCGGCACCTCCTTGGTGGCCGCTCCAACGAGCGAGATGCTCTCGCGCTCCTGGCGCTGCTGCACGGTCTGTTTGCTGGCCTCCTTCTCCGCCTTGCTGGTGCCGAACTCGGCCTGCAGCAGGTCGTACTGGTCGCCGGAGATCTTGGAGTTGGGGTTCGAGTCCACCTTGTGACCCTTCCCTTCCAGGAACTCCACCACCGTGTGCACGCCGAGGTTGAACTCGCGCGCCACCTTGCTCAATCGTACTGCCTTATCCGCCGTTTCGCTCATGCAGATCCCCCGGCGCCAGCCGGAGTCTCCTTTTGTTGGTTTCCTACTCCTTTCCTATTCACTGGGGGAAAGCACGCTTTCCCGAACACTATCTACTTATCCAGCTCGGTCTTGAGGACGCGTAGCACCTCGATCACGGTCTCTTCCTCCAGGTCGGTGCGCTTCACCAGTTCCTCCTGACCGATCTCCACCACGCTACGGGCGGTATCGCAACCGATGCCCTTCAGTTCGTCGATGATCCACTGATCGATCTCATCGGCGAAATCCTCCAAGGCCACGTCATCCGTCACCTCATCGGTCTCGCGGTACACATCGATCTCATAGCCTGTCAGTCGGCCGGCGAGTTTGATGTTGTGACCACCCTTACCGATGGCGAGCGCCACCTGATCGGGCTTCATGTAAACCTCGGCACGCTTGTGCTCCAGGTCCAATTTGATGTTGCCGATCTTGGCCGGGCTCAAGGCCCGTTGGATGAGCAGCTGATCGTTCGAGGTGAAGTTGATCACGTCGATGTTCTCGTTGCGCAGCTCACGGACGATGCCGTGGATGCGACTGCCCTTCATGCCCACACATGCGCCCACTGGATCGATGCGGTCATCGTAGCTCTCCACGGCGACCTTGGCACGCTCACCGGGCTCGCGCACGATGCGCTTGATGGTGATGAGGCCATCGGCCACCTCGGGTACTTCCTGTTCGAACAGCTTCTCCAGGAACTCCGGAGCGGTGCGGCTCAGGATCACCACGGGGGTGTTGTTGCGCATCTCCACCTTCCACACCACAGCGCGCACGTTGTCGCCCTTCTTGAAGAAGTCGACCTTGATCTGCTGGTCCTTGGGCATGATCAGCTCGTTGCCCTCATCGTCGAGGATCAACGTTTCACGCTTCCAGATCTGATAGACCTCGCCGGTGATGATCTCGCCCACCCGCTCCTTGTACTTGTTGTACAGGTGGTCCTTCTCCAGTTCCATGATGCGGCTCTGGAGGTTCTGTTTCAGGGAAAGGATATTGCGGCGGCCGAAGTCGAAGATCTTCACCTCCTGGCTCACCTCCTCACCCACTTCGAAATCGGGCTCGATCTTCTTGGCTTCCGCCAGTTCAATCTCCAGGTTGTCATCCTCGCTCATTCCATCCTCCACGATGATCCGGTTCAGCCAGATCTCAAGGTCACCCTTGTCGGGATTGATGATGATGTCCACCTTGGCTTCTTCTCCAAAGCGCTTCTTCACGACCCCGCGGAACACGTCCTCCAAGATGCCCATCATGGTCACCCGGTCAATGTTCTTGAGGTCCTTGAATTCTCCGAAGGACTCGATAAGGTTCACGGTGCTCATGGCACGGTCAATTGAACTTGATGATTGCTTGTGTGGACTTGATCTCGGCGAAAGGAAAGGCGGTGGCCTCCTCGTCGAGCTTGGGCGCGCGGCCCTTGATCTTGCTTGGGTGTTCGATGCGCAGTTGAATGCCAAGGTCGTTCACCGCGACCAACTGGCCGGCGATCAGACGACCGTCGGTGAACTTCACTTCGACCATGCGCCCGGTGTGCTTGACGTACTGGCGTTTCACACGGAAGGGACGGCCCATGCCGGGGCTGCTCACTTCCAGCTCCACGTCGTCCAAGGCCTCCCCGAACTCATCGCGCAGGGTCTGGTTGATGGTGGTGAGGTCGGCGAGGGTGATGGCCTTGTCATTGTCCACCTCCACGATGGCCTTGCCAGTGGGTCGCACCTCGGCGTGCACGAGGAAATGGGGCGTGCCGTTCAGGCGACGCTCCAGCGCTTCGGTCAGGCGTTCAGTGGTGATCATTCGTTCGCGGTCCGCCGGGGAATAAAAAAGAGGGGCGGTCCCCTCTTCACGCTCATTCCGCCGACTGACCGCGCAAAAGTAGACAATTTTCCACAGCGCACCGTCACCCCGGCCAAGGCATACCGGGCACGCGGCTATCTTCACCGCCATTCCCACCACCACATGAAGCTTCGCCACGTTCTGCCCCTGTTGATCCTGCTGCTGTCCGCAGCATCGCTATCAGCCCAGAAGAAGTACACCTACACCAGCGTTCCGGGCGACCCCATGGAAACGCGGATCTACACGCTGGACAACGGCCTGCAGGTGTGGTTGAGCCGGAACACGGATGCCCCGCGTGTGCAGACCAACATCGCCGTGCGGGCCGGTAGCAAGAACGACCCCAGCGATGCCACGGGCCTGGCGCACTACCTGGAGCACATGCTTTTCAAGGGAACAAGCCGCATCGGCACCCGTGATTGGGCCAAGGAGAGCGTGCTGCTGAAGCAGATCAGTGATGCCTACGAGGAACGCCGGGGCGTTACCGATGAAGAGAAACGCACGGCCATCTACCAGCGGATCGACAGCCTCAGCCAGCTGGCCGCTGCATTGGCCGTGCCCAATGAGTACGACAAGATGATCAAGAGCATCGGCGCACGCGGCACCAATGCCTATACCAGCACGGAGCGCACCGTGTACGTGAACGACGTGCCCAGCGACGAACTGGAGAAGTGGATGATGGTGGAGAGCGAACGCATGCACGAATGCGTCCTTCGCCTGTTCCACACCGAGCTGGAGACCGTGTACGAGGAGTTCAACCGCGGGCAGGACAACGACGGTCGGAATGCCTGGCAGGCCATGAACAAGGCCCTGTACAAGCATCACCCCTACGGAACACAGACCACGATCGGTACAGGCGAGCACTTGAAGAACCCCAGCATGGTGAAGATCCACCAGTACTTTGACAGCTGGTACGTGCCCAACAACATGGCCGTGGTCCTGGCCGGCGACATTGACTACGACAAGACCGTGGCCATGGTGGACAAGTACTTCGGCACTTGGACGAGCAAACCGGTGCCGGGCTTCAGCTTCGAGCAGGAGACACCGGCCGCAGCGCCTGAGACCGTGGAGGTGTTCGGCCCGAACAGCGAGTTCATGATGATGGCCTGGCGCTTCGGCGGCGACGCTACAAGCGACCCGATCATGCTGGACCTGATCGCCGGTATCATGAGCAATGGACAGGCGGGCCTCATCGACCTGGACCTGCTACAGGACCAGAAGGTGCTCGACGCGGGTGCCGGCGCGGATGCCCAAGCGGACTACAGCGAGTTCAGCCTGAGCGGTGAACCCCGCGAGGGTCAGACCTTGGAGCAAGTGCGCGACCTGTTGCTGGCCGAGATGGAAAAGGTGAAGCAGGGTGCCTTCGACGACTGGCTGATCGATGCGGTGGTGAACGACAACCGCCAGACCCGCCTGAAGTTCTACAACGAGAACAACAGCATGCGCGCCTCCGCCATGACCAACGCCTTCATCCTGAAGCAGAACTGGCAAAGCCAGGTGGACTACTACGACCGCATGGCGAAGATCACCAAGCAGCAGGTGATGGATTTCGCCAGCAAGCGCTTCGGCAACGACCACGTATGCGTGTTAAAGCGTACGGGCGAGAACAAGGACGCCTTCAAGGTGAACAAGCCGAAGATCACGGCCATCGACATCAAGCGGGAAGGCATGAGCGAATGGCGCAAGAACTGGGAGAAGACCCCCAGCGCCACATTGACCCCCGAGTTCATCGACTACAGCAAGGCCATCAGCACCCGTCCACTGACCAACGGCGTGGAACTGAGCACCGTAAAGAACCCCAGCAACGACCTGTTCTCCCTGAGCTACATCGTGGCCATGGGCAGCAACAACGACCGGCTGCTGGACCTGGCCTTGGACTACCTCCCCTACCTGGGCACGCCACGGTTGGGTCCGAAGGAGTTCAAGAAGGAATTGTTCAAGCTTGGCCTGGCGATCAACGTGCGCACAGAAGAGGAGCGCGTGGTGGTGGGGCTTACCGGCCTGGAGAAGAACCTGCCGCAGGGCATCACCCTGTTGGAGGAACTCCTGAGCGGTGCGCAACCGAACGAGGAAGCGCTGAAGTCCTTGGTGGACGACATTGCCAAAGAGCGGGAGAACGCGCAGAAGGACAAGAACACCATCCTGCAAGCGGCCATGTACAGTTATGCGCGCTACGGCACCACGTCCCCTTTCAACGATGTGATGTCGCTGGCCGAACTGCAGACCGTCCCTTCCAAAGACCTCATTGACCGCCTGCACGGGCTCACTGCCCACCCTCACAAGGTGTTCTACTACGGTCGCAAGAACGCCGACGAAGTGGCCATCCTCCTGAACGGACTGCACAAGGTGCCCGCGACCTTCAAGCCGGTGCCCGCCGCACGCACTTACACCGAGCAGGAGACCACCGCCAACACGGTGCTCTTCGTGGACCACGACATGGTGCAGACCGAAATGATGTGGGTGAGCAAGGCGGACGGCTTCAACGCTGATCTGCTCCCGCAAGCATCCTTGTTCAACGAGTATTTCGGCAGCGGTCTTTCCAGCATCGTGTTCCAGGAGATCCGTGAGGCAAAGGCATTGGCCTATGGAGCGAGCGCCAGCTTCAGCACACCGCGCAAGAAGGAGGAGGCGCATTTCGTACGCGTCTTCATCGGCACGCAGGCCGACAAGCTGAACGATGCGGTTGACGCGATGAGCGTACTGATGAATGACATGCCCGTGAACGAGAACCAGTTCAACGGCGCTCGCACCGCTGCCATGAAGCGCATCGCCTCCGACCGCATCACCAAGGAGCGTATCTACTGGAGCTATGATGCGGTACAACGCCTTGGCCGTACGGACGATATCCGGAAGCTGTCCTACGACAAGTTGCCGGGCATCACGGTGAACGACCTGAAGGCCTTCTTCGATGCGAAGATCAAAGGCCGCAAGTACACCTACCTCGTGATCGGTAAAAAGAGCGCGCTGAACATGGAGGCCTTGCAGAAGCTGGGCACCGTGCGCGAGCTCAGCAAGCAGGAGATCTTCGGCTACTGATATCCTGTAGCAACTGACAGAGGCAGCTGGCAGGGGTTTCCTGCTCGCTGCCTCTGTCTTTCCACCAACTACCGACCGCGGCCGCGCGCTACCTTTCCACCATGTCACAAGACGACGACAAGCGCCTCTTTCTGCTCGACGCATACGCACTGATCTATCGCGCGTACTTCAGCTTCATTCGCGCGCCCCGGGTGAACAGCAAGGGCTTCAACACGAGCGCTGCCTTCGGGTTCACCACCACGTTGCTTGACCTGATCAAGCGGGAAAAGCCCACGCACATCGCCGTGGTGTTCGACACCGCAGCACCGACGGACCGCCACATCACCCACACTGATTACCAGGCCAACCGCGAGGAGATGCCGGACGACATCCGAAGCAATGTTCCTTACATCCGCCGCATCATCGAGGCGATGAACATCCCCGTGCTGGAGAGCGACGGCTACGAGGCCGACGACGTGATCGGCACCCTGGCGAAGAAGGCTGAGGTCGAAGGCTACATCACTTACATGGTGACGCCCGATAAAGACTTCGGGCAGCTTGTCACGGACAAGATCATCATGTACAAGCCCGGCCGCGGCGGCGATCCTCCGGAAAAACTGGGACCGAAGGAGATCTGCGAACGCTGGGGCCTCCAGACCACCGATCAGGTGAAGGATATCCTCGGCCTCATGGGCGACGCGGTGGACAACATTCCCGGTATTCCTGGGATCGGCGAGAAGACCGCAATCAAGCTCGTTCAGCAGTTCGGCAGCTTGGAGGGTGTGCTCGAGAACGCGGACAAGTTGAAAGGCAAGCAGCAGGAGAACGTGATCGCTTTCGCTGAGCAAGGGCGTATGAGCAAGGCGCTCGCGACCATCATCATCGATGCGCCGGTGGAGCTCAACCACGACGCGCTGCACCTGGACCCACCTGACAAGGACAAGGTGCTGGAGGTGTTCAGCGAACTGGAATTCCGCAACCTCACCAACCGCGTACTGGGCGGTGAGGCACCTGCGGAAGAGAAGGGCGCGACAAAGAAGGCTGCTCGGATCACCTCACAGCAGGTCGACCTTTTCGGCGCCCATCTGGATGCGGAAGGCAATGTTGAGCTGAGCGAATTGGCCAACATCGACACGGTCCCGCACCGTTACTTCCTCGCGGACAAGAACGAGGACCTGTACATGCTGGTCGCCCAGTTGAAGAAGCAACCGCGCTTCTGCTTCGATACTGAGACCACGGGCACGGACGAGCGCGCCGCAGAACTTGTGGGCCTGGCCTTCAGCTGGAAGCCGCATGAAGGTCATTACGTCCCGGTGCCCGCCGACCGCAACGAGGCGCAGCGCATCGTGAACATTTTCAAGCCGGTGCTGGAGAATGAAGCCATCGGCAAGGTGGCGCAGAACGCCAAGTATGACATCCGCGTCCTGGGCAACTATGGTGTGGAAGTGAAAGGACCGCTCTTCGATACGATGGTGGCGCACTACATGCTCAAGCCCGATCTGCGGCACGGTATGGACTACTTGAGCCAGACCTACCTCAACTACCGTCCGGTGAGCATCGAAGCGTTGATCGGCCCCAAAGGCAAAGGGCAGCGGAACATGCGCGATGCGGACGTGAACGCCGTGAAGGAATACAGTGCGGAGGATGCGGATGTGACCTGGCAGCTCGC
>JADZGG010000138.1 GCA_020854015.1 Flavobacteriales bacterium | reverse complement strand
CCTTCCACGAATGCATAGGCTTTCAGGGCGTTGGAAAGCGAGCGGCTCTGTGATCCCTGCCTGGCTTCTGAACGAGAGAGGAGCAGGAGCGCGTTCGCGATGATGTCCTCGCGGTCCGAACCCTGGGCTTCCTGAACGCAGAGTGTCGCAAGGTCATTGACATCCTCATGGCTATTGATCGCTGCTGCGGCCTTGGTGGCGCTCAGGAGGATCTCCGCCCGTTGCTCCGTGTTGTCCGCTTTGCCAACGGAAGCGAGCAGCTCGGTCAAGGTCTGTGCAGCGCACGGATCCGCAGCCATGGCGGACAAGAAGAAGGCGATTAGAATGCGGGCCTTCATGTTCAGAACGGGAACCGGTAATTGATCTGCAGCGTCCATTCACGTCCGTTGAGCGGAAAGGCGGTAAGGCCGTTGTTATAGGCGGATAGGAGTTCGAGGCGTTGGTCCAGGATGTTCCTGCATCCAGCTACGATGGTGAGGCCTTCCACCAGGCGCGTGCGATAACCTATCCCTAGGTCCAGTCGCAAGGTCGCAGGATGGAGTTGAAGGTCCAGGTCGGTCTCGGACGCGTCGCGGAAGGCATAGGAATAGGCTTCGCTCTGCCAGATGCCCGCTGCGCGGAAGTCCAGTTGTGTACCGAGCTTCAACAGGCCGTTCAGTGTCGCTTTCCGGCGTGGGGCGCCGAGGAAGGCCTTGTCGCCGCCTTGCTGAAGCTCGATCTCGGGAAGGTCGGTCCAGGCCGTATCGGCTGTATAGTGACCATAGGAGCCGAACAGCTGGAGCGCACCGCCGGTGTAGCGAAGCCTTAGCTCGATACCGTCCGAAGCTGAGCGGGTCCGGTTGATATAGGAATCTCCTGTGGCTTCGGTGTACACGTACACGATCGGAGCGTGCAACTCGCTGCGGAAGGCCACCATGGACAGGTCCCACCGGCCATTGGACCGGAATCCGATCTCCGCTTCATAGGTTCGAGCGGATTCCGTGGTCAGGCCACCGGTGTTCACTGCCAGGTCGATGTTCTGGAAGGTGGGTGTCTTGAAGGCTTTCGCTGCCTGTAGTTTGAAGTGAAGTGGGCCGAACAATCCCACATACGCGATACGAGGCGCAAAGAGCAGCTCGGCCAGGGTGTTGTATTCCACACGGGAACCCGCGGTCAGCTGCCCCCAAGTTCGCTTTGTGGTGATCTCGTTCGCCCACGCAGCGTCCATGGCCACGAGGCGTTCGGTGCCTGTAGCGTTGAAGGCGTTGCCCTCTGTATGGTTCAGGAAACGGCTCTGATCACGGAAACCGGATATCCGGGAGCGGACGATCCACTTGGGTCCTGGTGTCCAGATCAGATCCGCACCCAAGGAAGCACGTTGGTCGAGGGTATTGATGGCGGTGTAGAGCCAGGAACTGTCGTTCTGAACGTTCCAAGGCAACTGGAATCGGTAGCTGCCGGTGAGCGCAATGCGTGCATGGCTGTTCTGCATCACGGTCTGGTCGCCCTGGAGCATCACGGTCCGCATTTCCACATCGTAGGTGCGATCGCTCACCTGGCTGCTGGTGCTACTGGTATAGAATTGGCCCCTGAACCGTCTACGATGTAGGCTGAAATAGCCGCTCATGCTGTTGGTGAACGTGCTGTCACCATAGTGGATCGGCGTGTCTGTATGATCGTTCCCTATGGCATTGGAGCGGTTGGCGAGCGTCAGATCGACCCCGTACGATAGTTCGGTCTCCGCGGAAGCCCTGTGACTTCCGTAGAGTTGTAGCTGCCGGAATGCGCTCGCGCCATTGGAGTAGCTCTGGTTCGCAATGAACTCCGTTCCCTCGAGATCGGCCACATCCTTGGTGATGATGTTGATGACCCCTAAGGCCGCGAAACCGCCATAAAGCAGGGAACCGCTGCCGTTGATGACCTCGATCCGACTGATGTTGGCCATAGGGATGCGCACTCCAAGAGCGAATGTGCCGAACGAGCTTTCGTTCAGGGGCATACCGTTCAGCATGAAAAGGCATTTCCCCTCGTGCGCCCATTGCCCACGGATGAAGAGCCCGGACATGTCATCCACATCCCGACCGATCACAACACCGGGCACCAAGGCAAGTGCTTCTTCCAAGGTGCGCGCGCCGCTGGCCTTGATGTCTTCAGCGGTAAGGATCGTGATGGTGCCTGTGGCTTCGCGGACGTCGAGCGCAGCGCCGTTCGACAGCTCAGTGCGTTGGCCGGAAGCCGCGCTGGTGGAGGAGTCCTGCATCAGTAGAGCCTCCACGCTGCTAACGCGCATTGCCCTGCTCAGGCTGTCCTCCTGCGAGAAGCAGAGGGATGCCGCGGACAGTACGAGAATAGCTGTTGCAAGTGCTCTCATGATGGGCCGGTGATACTGATCGACAGGCGGGGAGAGCACCTTTCGAGGCATTGGAACGGCGAAGTCTGTCCAAGGTTCCCTGATCCGGGTAGAATTTGTCCTACAGGCCAGTTCAGCCGTGTTGATGACACCTTCGGTCGGGCAGGTCAGTGCTCTGTCGTTCCTTTGCGGCCATGAAGGCCAAGACCCTCCGTCGTACCAAGGTGAACGTGATCACCCTGGGCTGTTCGAAGAACACCTTTGACAGCGAGGTGATGATGGCCCAGTTGAAGGCCAACGGGATCGCCGTGGATCATGAAGCCGGCCATGACGACCACAACGTGGTGGTGATCAACACCTGTGGATTCATCGAGAACGCCAAGCAGGAGAGCATAGACACGATCCTCAGTTGGGCCAAAGCGAAAGATGAAGGCACTGTGGAAAAGGTCTACGTAACAGGCTGCCTCAGTCAGCGCTATGGACCGGAGCTTCAGGCCGGGATCCCGCAAGTGGACGCCTGGTTCGGTACCCGCGATCTGCCCCGCCTTCTGAAGACGCTAAAGGCTGACTACAAGCACGAATTGGTGGGTGAACGGCTACTGACCACCCCTGCGCACTTCGCCTATTTCAAGATCAGCGAAGGTTGCGACCGCAAGTGCAGCTTCTGCGCCATCCCATTGATGCGGGGAAAGCACATCAGCACCCCGGCCGAGCAGCTGGTGACCAACGCGAAGGCTCTTGCCGCGCAGGGTGTGAAGGAGCTGATCCTCATCGCTCAGGACCTGACCTACTACGGGCTCGATCTTTACGGCAAGCGCAACCTCGACGAGCTGCTGCGCCAACTCAGTGATGTGGAGGGCATTGACTGGATCCGACTGCACTATGCTTTCCCCAGTGGCTTTCCCATGGAGGTGCTCGATGTGATGCGTGAACGATCCAATATCTGTAAGTACCTCGATATGCCCTTGCAGCACGGCAGTTCCAACCTGTTGAAGCGGATGAGGCGTGGCATCACACAGGAGAAGACCGAGAGGTTGGTGAACGATATTCGGGAGCGTGTGCCCGGCATCGCCATTCGCACCACGCTCATCGCAGGGTTCCCGGGCGAGACCCAGGCCGACCATGAAGATGGCCTGCGATGGATCGAACGGATGCGCTTTGACCGTCTCGGGTGCTTCACTTACAGTCACGAAGAGGACACGCACGCCTTCACAATGGAGGATGATGTACCCTTCGAAGTGAAGCAGGAGCGGGCCACGGAGATGATGGAGGTGCAGGGCGGGATCAGCTTCGAACTGAACCAGCTCAAGGTTGGCAAGGAGTTCCGCGTACTTGTGGACAAGGCCGAGGGGGGCTACTACCATGCACGTACCGAACACGATTCACCTGAAGTGGATAACGATGTGCTCGTCCCGACCTCGGTGGGGCACCTCCGTATCGGTGACTTCGCTCATGTTCGGGTCGCTTCGGCGCGCGAGCACGAGTTGGAAGCAGTGCCGATCTGAGAAGCTTTGTTCTACGGGATGTGCGCACCCCGCACCTGAACGCGTGTTCCCTTCCCTGGTTCGCTTTCGATCTCGAACGTGCCGTTGATCGCATGGAGGAGATCGCTCACGATGTAGTATCCGAGACCTTGGTCCGTTTCGGAGCTGGGCCTTTCATGGGATCTTGTGTGTGCATCACGAATGGCGTGGAGCGTGGCAATGTCCTCAGCGGACCTGCCGATGCCTGTATCCGTAATGGTGAACTGCCAAGGGTCCGTCCCAGGTTGCGCTGAAACACTGATGCTGCCGTTCTCCGTGTGGTTCAGTGCGTTGGTCAAGAGGTTGCGGAGCACGATCGTAAGAATGTTCCTATCGGTATTGAACTTCTCACTGACAGGGATGAGGTTCTTGAGGACCACGTTCTTGTTGATCGCTTGTTCGCGCATCAGGTCCAGCACCTCGCCGGCCAGCTCGTGGAGATTCACAAGCCCCAATTGTGGATTGATGATGCCTTCCTGGTGTTTCATCCACTGTAACATGTCATCCGTGGTGGAGTGAAGCTTGTCCGCGGTCCCGCTCATGTCCTTCAAAGCATGCCTGACCGACACCAGGTCCTGGGCATCAAGGGCTCGTTCGCTGGAACGGGCCACACGGGACATGAATCGCAATGGTGAAACGATGTCGTGGGTGATGATGCTCATCATCCGTGCTTTGAGCTTCACTGCGGCATGCAGCTCTTCGTTGGTCTGGCTCAGTTCCAAGGTTCGCGCTCGAATGGCTGCTTCAAGTTCCTTGTTGCGCTGTGAAGCTCTTCGGGAGAAGGCCCAGATGGTCAACAGCACCGAGATGATGGCCATGGATGCCAGCACTAACAAGCCGGGCAAGCTTCGAAAGAAAGGTGTCCGGACCTCGAACCAGATGGACTCCTGGTCGCAAATGAAGAGTGGAACCCCATTGACAAGTCTTACCCGGAGCAAGTGTTCGCCATAAGGGACTCCGCTCAAGACCAGCTTGCCACTGCTCACATCAAGTGGGCGCCAGCGGTCGGTGAATCCTTCCACATAATACTCCAGTTGCAGGTTGGCATCATCTTCCCAATATGGTATCGAGAATTCAAAGACGATCTCACGTGTGTTCGAATTGAAGATCATCCGATCATCAACAGACCATTTCCGACCGTCGACATATGTGTTCTCGAAAAGAATGGACGTGTCGGTCAGTGTATCCGGAACCTGCATTGGAGCGAAGACCACCGATCCTTCCAATGAAGGGAAAGCTACCCGGCCATCTCGCAGCTCGGTCATGGCCGGAGTGCAACCACCGTTGAACTCGCTGTTCTCCAATCCGGCACGTTCCCTGAAGTAACTGTACATGACGCCGATGGTGGGGTCGGCCAGATGTGCATTGATATCGCGCAGTGAGGCGCGCACAAGACCTTGATTGGTCGACATCCAGAGAAAGCCCTTCTTGTCCACATGGAACGCATGAACATGTTTCAACAGTTCAAGTCCATCCATGGGCAGCGCGCGCACCGAATCGCCATCGACCATGAAGGCACCATCCGCATAGGTGCCGATGAACAGACGGTCGCCATACTTCAAACAAGCCCTTGCACAGACGGCCTCCAACCCGGGATAGGGGATCAGGGTATCCGTGCTCACGCAGTATCGGAGTAAACCGCTGCACGTGCCGATCAGTAGCTCGCCAGTAAGTCCTCTTGAGAAAAAATGAATGTTCGACTGCGGCGAATTATCGTCCATCACATGGAGGCTTCGTATCGAGCCCGCGGCCAGAATGCTGATCCCAAGGTCCGTTCCCACCCAAAGCGTATCCTTCTCTTGAAGCAGTGCCCTGATGGCTGCATCTGGCCTGCCCAGAAGAGTTGATCTCCGATCATGATCTGAATAGTGCATCAAACTATCCCAGTTGCCGTAGATCAAAGACCCGCTCGCAGGTTGAATGACGGAACGATATCCGCGCTGAGCACGTATGGGAAGTACGAAGGTGCCTGAATCGGAAAGCGCAACGACGGTGCCATCCGCGACGAATGCCAGGACTTCCTTCTCTCCCCAGGCGAGTTGAGCGTAAATGTTCAAGCTGCCTTTCCCTGTGACCTCCCCAGAAGACTTCCAGGTCCGCATGATCCGTTCACGGAACACGAAGAGTCCCTTGACATCAGTGCCAAGCAACAATACCCGCTTGGAAGGCGACCACAGTGCTGAATTCAGCGAGCAGTTGTCCAGTTCAGGTGTCAAAAGTTGCCTCGCGGAAAGGAACTCTCCATCGGAGGCAGGCTCCAGCAGCCATAGCTCTTTCCCATTCCAGAACAGCGCGTGTTGTTCGCCGGTCCGCCAGAACAATCGTTCGTCCAAAGGCTGCCCGCGTGACGGTTTCATGCCATCCTTCCAGAGGACCGGGTGAAGACCATCCTTTTCTCCGACCCACCACCACCCATCAGGAGAGTTCAAATAGGTCCTTCCCTCCAAGCGGAAGAGCCCACTGGGTTCGAATGGCAAGGG
>JADZGG010000137.1 GCA_020854015.1 Flavobacteriales bacterium | reverse complement strand
GTAGGAAGCCAGCAGCATGCCTTCGAGCAGCTGGTGCGGCGCGTGCTCGAGGATCCAGCGGTCCTTGAAGGTGCCGGGCTCGCCTTCGTCGGCGTTGCAGCACAAATAGACCACCGGGCTCTTCTTGTTGATGAAGCTCCACTTCATGCCGGTGGAAAAGCCCGCGCCGCCGCGGCCTTGCAGGCCCGATGCGGCGACTTCCTTTTCCACATCGGCCGGCTGCAGGGTCTTCAGCGCTTTTTCGAGGCCGCTGTAGCCGCCCCGTTCGCGGTAGGCCACCAGCGTGTGCGACTGCGCCGTCACTTCGTGGGTGAAGAAGATGGCCTCGCCCTTCATGGCAGGCTCCGCAGGATGGCGTCCACCTTGGCCGCGTCCAGGGACTCGTGGTACGTGTCGTTGATCTGCATGGCCGGCGCGGTGCCGCACGAAGCCAGGCATTCCACGGTCAGCAGCGTGAAGCGGCCGTCGGCGGTGGTTTCGCCGGGGGCGATGCCCAGGGTCTTCTGCACGTGGCCGATCAGGGTTTCTGAGCCGCGCAGCGCGCAGGCGATGTTGCGGCAGACCTTCACCACATGCCGCCCGACCGGCTGCTTGTAGAACATGGTGTACCAGTGCAGCGCTTCCACCACGGGCATGGTGGGCATGCCGATGTAATCGGCCACGGTGGCCGCGTCGGCTTCCGTGACGTGGCCCCGCGCGGCCTGCAGGCAGTGCAGCAGCGGCAGTACCAGCGAGGTCTTCATCTCGGCTGGGTACTGCGCGCGCAGCGCGTCAAACTGAGCGCGCAGTTCGGCTGACAACGGCGCGGGCACGGTGGAGCTTGCGGGTGTTGTGCTGCCGCTCATCGGTCGCACTCCCCGCCGATCATGTTCATGGAGCCGAAGGTCGGCACGATGTCGCTCACCTGGTAACCCTCGAGCAGCGTGTGCATGCCGCCCATGTGCGAAAAGCTGGGCGAACGCACGTGCAGCTTGTACGGGCGGCCGCTGCCGTCGCTGATCAGGTAGAACCCCAGTTCACCGTTGGGCGCCTCGTGCGAGACATAGATCTCGCCAGCCGGCACCTGGATGCCGTCCATCACCAGCTTGAAGTGGTGGATCAGCGATTCGATCTGGTTGTAGACGAGCTGCTTCTCCGGCAGCATGACGCGCGGGTCCTTCACGCTCACCGGGCCGGGCTTGAGCATCTGCACGCACTGGCGCACCATCGAGATCGATTCGTCGATCTCGCACATGCGCACGTAGTAGCGGTCGTAGTTGTCGCCCTTGATGCCCACCGGCACCTCGAAATCGAGCTCGGGATAAGCCAGGTAAGGGCTGTCCTTGCGCAGGTCCATGGCCAGGCCGGTGGAACGCAGGATGGGCCCCGTGTAGCCCCAGTTCAACGCGTGTTCGGGCGTCATCTTGGCCACGTTGCGCGTGCGGCCGATGAAGATGCGGTTGCGGTCCAGCATGCCGTGGATGCGGGCCACGTACTCTTCGGTGAAGACCAACACTTCTTCAAGCCGTTCCAGCCAGCCGTCGGGCAGATCGCGTGCCAGACCGCCGATGCGCACGTACGAATACGTCAGCCGCGCGCCGGTGAGGTGGTTCAAGTGCTCGAAGATGTAGTCGCGCACCGTCATCAGGTACAGGAAGGCGGTCATGCCGCCCATTTCCATCACCGAAGCGGCCACGCAGGTCACGTGGTCGGCGATGCGGTTGTATTCGGACAGCAGGGTGCGCAGCACGATGCAGCGCGGCGTGAGCTCAATGCCCAGCAACTGCTCCACGGCATCGGCATAAGCGAAGTTGTTGTTCAGCGCCGAGCAGTAGTTGAGCCGGTCCGTGTACGGAATGACGTTGTGATAGGTGTGGTGCTCGGCTTCTTTCTCGAAGCCGCGGTGCAGGTAGCCACAGTGGATGTCGGCACGCTTGACCGATTCGCCGTCGATCTCGGCAATGATCTGGATGGTGCCGTGCGTGGCCGGGTGCGAAGGCCCGATGTTGACCACGACATGGTTCGGATCGGCGGCCTCTTCGAGCCAGCTGCTGACGGGGGGCTTGAATTCCACGCCGCTCACCTACTTGCGGTAAGGAACAATGGGTTGCTCCTGTTCCATGGGGTAGTCCTTGCGCAGCGGATGGCCGACAAAGCCTTCGTACAGCAGGATGGGGCGCAGATCGGCATTGCCGTCGAAGCGGATGCCGTACATGTCGTGCACTTCGCGCTCCATGTAGCGGGCCGAACCAAAGATGCCGGTGAGCGTGGGCACCACCGGGGCCTCTTCGCTGACCTGCAGCTTCAGGCGGACGCGGCTGCGGTGCTGGGCGCTCATGAAGTGGTAAACCACATCAAACCGGGGCTGCCGCGCGGGGTAGTCCACCGTGGTCACGTCCAGGAAGAGCGTGAAGCCGAACTCGGTGCGCAGGCGCTGCACCACGGGCATCAGTTGCGCCACCTGCAGTTCCAGCACCGGCATCCCGAAGCTGTCCCAGCTGCGGTCGACCAGCGGCGCCAGCGCGGTGGTGAGGGTTTCGTTCATCATCGGATGGCTACCGTCACACCCGAGGCGGGGTCTGCTGCTCGTAGGGCAGGATGGGGTGGTGATCGTTGGCGATCTTTTCCTGCAGCATCAGGATCGCGTCGATCACGGTCTCGGGGCGCGGCGGGCAGCCGGGTACGTAGATGTCCACCGGGATCACCTTGTCCACGCCTTGCAGCACCGCGTAGTTGCGGTAGAAGCCGCCGCTGGTGGCGCATGCCCCAAAGGCCATCACCCACTTGGGCTCGCACATCTGGTCGTAGATCTTCTTGATCACTTGGGCCTGCTTGTGGCTGACCGTGCCCACCACCATCAGCAGGTCGGACTGGCGCGGCGTGAAGCGCGGCAGTGCGGCGCCAAAACGATCGGTGTCGTACAGCGTGGAGCTGACGGACATGAATTCCATGCCGCAACACGCCGTGACGAAGGGATAGGGAAAGAGGCTGAACTTGCGCACCCACCCGACAAGATCGTCCTTGCGGGTGGTGAGGTACTCCATCATCGCCATTCAAGGCCCCCGTCACGCCAGATGTACACGAAGGCCAGCGTCAGCAGGGCCATGAAGACCAGGAAGGACACCAGCGAGAGCGTCGCCAGTTCACGCTGCCCGGCCGCCGAGGCCCAGATGAAGAGCAGCACGGTTTCCAGGTCGAACAGCAGAAAGAAGATTGCGATCGGGTAGTACTTGATCGACAGCGGCCGCACGTTGCGATGCTGAAT
>JADZGG010000136.1 GCA_020854015.1 Flavobacteriales bacterium | reverse complement strand
TGCACATGGCCGTGGCTGAGCTCATCGGCGGTGGCCATGCGCACATCGGTGATCTCCACACTGAAGTGCAGCGTAACGCCTGCCAAGGGGTGGTTGCCGTTGATCACCACTTCACTGTCGGTCACCTCCATCACCGTGAACACGTGGTTCTCGGGGGTCTGGAACTGCATGCCGGCCTCCACGGTCTGGCCGCCGAAACGGTCCATGGGTAGTTTCTGCAGCAGCTGGGGGTCCACTTGGCCGTAGCCTTTCTCCGGGGCCACCTCCACCTTCATGCTGGTGCCGCTGGTCTTGCCTTCCATCTGTTCCTCCAGGCCGGGCACGATCATGCCTGAGCCGTGGATGTAGGCGAAAGCTTCGCGGCCTTCGCTGCTGTCAAGCACGCGCCCTTCGGGATCGTTCAACGTGTAGTGGAAGGAAACAACGGCGTCTTTGGTGATCTGCATGTGGTAGAAAAATGGTCGGCAAAGGTAAGTACCTGTTCGGGATGAGGGCTGCGTGAGTGGATCGTTCGGCTTTGTCCAATGCTGTGAACATGCGGGCCGCACTTCATGACCGACGTCATTACTGGACCCGATAGCTTTGGGCTCTATGTTCTCAAAGGCTTGTGAGTACGCGATCCGGGCCACCATCCTCATCGCGAAGGCATCAGAGGAAGGTTACAGGTTGAATGTGAAAGCGATCGCCGCACAGACGGATTCACCCGAGGCCTTCACCGCGAAGATCCTGCAGAAGCTTGGGCATCACGGGCTCATCACTTCGGTTAAGGGGCCGGGTGGAGGGTTCGACCTACCAAAGGCGCAGGCGCGAAAGGTCACGTTGAGCGACATTGTGAAGGTCATCGACGATGACTCGATCTATAAGGGCTGTGCGCTCGGCCTGGCGCAATGCAACTCAGCGAAACCCTGTCCGCTCCACGACCACTTTCTGCGCATCCGCGAAGACCTGCGCAGGATGCTTGAGGGAACCACTGTCCACGACCTGATGTCCGGCTTGGCGGAAGGCGAGACCTTCCTGAAACGATGACGGGCGTCATGATCTTCGGATAGATCTGTCCGTTATTTCGCCGGTGTCCATCCCCCGTGGAACATCGGCGAGTTCCCTCTTGCATGAGGCGCATCGCACAGTGTAGCGTACCGGATGGGTGCCCGCACCATGAACATCACCCTCGACCGTACCATCGGCTCCATTGTGGCCGACGACTATCGCGCTGCCGCCGTGCTCACCGCGCATGGCATCGACTTCTGCTGCAAGGGCGGGCGCACCGTGGAGGAAGTGTGCCGCACGAAAGGCCTTGATCCCGCTGCGCTGGGCCGCGAGATCGAGGAATCGTTGGCGCGGGACACGCACGAGGGCGAGGATCTGGTGCAGTGGTCCCTGGGCCGGCTCGTGGACCACATTGAGTCCGTGCATCACCGCTACGTGGAAGCGCGCATCCCGGTGCTGAAGCAGTTCCTGGAGAAGCTGTGCCAGGTGCATGGCGACCGCCACCCTGAACTGTTCCAGATCGCGGCCGAATTCGACGGTTGCGCCAGTGCGATGGCGGTGCACATAAAGAAGGAGGAGCTGGTGCTGTTCCCCTTCATCAAGCAACTGGAGAAAGCGGCGACTGAAGGCACTGCGGCACCGCACCCCCACTTCGGCACGGTGAACAACCCCGTGAGCATGATGATGGAGGACCACGATGCCGAAGGGGAGCGCTTCCGGCGCATCGCGCGCTTGAGCTACGGCTATGTGAACCCGCCCGACGGCTGCACCACCTACAGCACGGCGATGGCCATGTTGAAGGAGTTCGAGGCGGACCTGCACAGGCACGTCCATCTGGAGAACAACATCCTCTTCCCCCGCGCCGTGGCCCTGGAGAAGCAACTGAACAACGCCTGAACCATGCGCACCCGTGACCTGCTCCTGCCCCTCCTGCTCGCCCCTGCCCTGGCCTCGGCGCAGGCCCAGAACCCGCTGGCCATCCCCCCGGCCCTGGACCTCGACACCTTCGAGCTGGTGGTGGACGAGCACATCCACCAGTTCTATCCCGGTGTGAACACGGCGACCTATGGGGCAAGCGCGGAGTACCTGGGTCCCACATTGATCATGCATCGCGGGGACACGGCCCGGGTCCGCGTTCAGAACGAGCTGGCGCAGATCACCAACATGCACTGGCACGGGCTGCAGGTGCCCGGCGAGTTCGATGGCGGTCCGCCGCGCGAGATCGCACCGGGCGACAGCTGGACGGCAACGTATCACGTGAAGAACCCGGCCGGCACCTACTGGTACCATCCGCACCCGCACGAGCTCACCGCCGAACAGGCGAACAAGGGCATCGCCGGCTTCATCATCGTGCAGGACAGTGCGGAAGGTGCCCTGCCCCTGCCGCGCACCTATGGCGTGGATGACTTCCCCGTGGTGGTGCAGGACCGGCGCTTCCTGCCGAACGGCAACTTCGTGTTCGGCCCCTACGGTGATTCGGTGCTGGTGAACGGCACACCGCGCCCCTACCTGGAATGCCCGGCACAGGTGGTGCGGCTGCGGCTGCTGAACGGTTCCAACGCGCGCATCTATCCCCTGGGCTTCGAGGACGGCCGCAGCTTCAGCGTGATCGCGAGCGATGGTGGCCTGCTGAACGCACCAGTGAACATGGACCGGATCTGGCTCAGCAACGGCGAACGCGCAGAGATCCTGGTGGACCTCACCGGGATGGAAGGCGACAGTCTGATGCTGATGAGCTATGGCAGTGAGCTGCCGCAGACCATGCCAGGCGCCAACAACATCCTGTGGGAGGGCAGCATCCTCAACGGCATCGACTTTCCGGTGCTGCGCATCCGTGTGACCCCACCCACGGCGGCTCCGATCACCAGCATCCCGGCCACGCTCGTTCCGGTGCTTCCGTACGACGAGGCCAGCGCCACACGGACGCGCACCAAGGTGCTTGCCGGCACCGGCATGGTGGGCATGGGCATGTTCACCATCAACGGGCTGATGTTCGACCTCAACGTGATCAACGACACGGTGCTCCTGGGCAGCACGGAGATCTGGGAGATCGAGAATAGCTCGAACATGGCGCATCCCTTCCACATCCACGGCGGCTCGTTCTACATCCTCACCCGCGACGGCATGCCGCCACCGGCCTGGGAACTGGGCGCGAAGGACGTGGTGCTGGTGGACGCCGGTGCCAGTGCCCGCGTGATCATGCGCTTCGATGATCTTACGGAGGGCTGGCCCTTCATGTACCACTGCCACAACCTGCTGCACGAGGACAACATGATGATGGCGCAGTACATCGTGGTGGATGGGGCCACCTACGCTCCTTCGGGAACAGCGGCCCCGCAGCCATCGGTCTTCCCCTCGCCCACCTCCTCCACCCTCACCTACACCACCGACTTTGCGGTGCAGGATATCAGTGTGCTTGATGTGCACGGCAGGACGGTGCTGCGCGTGCGGGGCTCGGGCGGCACCCAAGGGCAGGTGGACCTCTCCACCCTTACCCCGGGTCCTTACGTGCTTAGCCTGCACGGCGCGAACGCTTCCGCTCGCATGACCGTGGTGCGCGACGAGCGCTGATGCCCGGCCCATGATGCCGACAGACCGCTGCACCTAGCTTTGGCCGCAGCGCACACGCATGAAACCACGTCCCACCGAAGGCGACCTCGGTCGCCTGAACGAGCTGATCGAGAACTACTGCTCTCCGGAATGGCGGCAGCTGATGCGCGAGCGGAACGGGGTGCAGACCTTCAAGAAGGGTGAGACCATCTTCGCCCAAGGGCAGAGCGCGGACCACATGTTCATGATCGAACATGGCAAGGTGAAAGTGGAGACCTCCTACGTGAAGGCCAGCTCACGCATCGTGCGGCTCGCGGGCGATGGCGACGTGCTCGGCCACCGCGGCATCGGCAACACCCTGATCTACACCGCCACGGCCACCGCGCTCGCGGACACCACGGTGAACTTCATCCCCATGAGCCTCTTCCTCAGTGTGCTCAAGGCCAACAACCTGTTCTGCTACCACTTCCTGCTCTTCTTCGCCGAGGAGCTGCGCAAGGCCGATCAACAGACGCGCGACCTGCTGAACATGACCGTGCCGCAACGCGTGGCGAAGGCCTTGAAGATGAACCTCGATGCGTTCGGCACCGATGCCAAGGACCCGCGCAAGCTGGCGTTCACCATTCCGCGGCGCGACATCGCCAACCTGGCGGACACCACCTACGAATCCGTGATCCGCACGCTGGCGGAGTTCCAACGCCAGGGCATCCTTGAACTGGTGGGCAAAGAGGTCCGCATCCTTCGCAAGAAGGACCTGATGGACGCGTTGGCGGGCTGAACGCTGTTCGCCTAACGACCGTCGCTCCGCCATTCCGACCAGCTCGTGGCCGTCTCCTGAAGGCGTACCGTGTCCAGGACCACACCCACAGGCAGGGCGGCTTGCAAGCGTTCCACACCGTCCAACAGCAGGTTCTCGCAGGTGGGTTGCCACGGTGTGAACAGTGTGCGACCGAACAAGGGATCGCCGGCATCCACGGATCCGCGGTCGCGCTCGTGCATCACCAGGGCGTGATCGTACCGGTCGATCACCGTGCGCTTCACAATGGCCTTCAGGTCCGCGAAGTCGATCACCATGCCGTCCTTCGGATGCCCGGGCTCGTCCATGGGCGTACCGAGCAGCGTGACGTCCAGCACGTAGGAATGCCCGTGGATGTGGGCGCAGAGCCCATCGTGGCAACGCAACGCATGCGCCATCTCGAAGGTGAACCGCTTGGTGACCCGCACCTTTTGCGCTTGTGAAGCCATCCTCAGGTCAGGGGTTCGAAGTGTGCGGTGAAGTGGCGCAGGAACTTCGGCTCCTTGGTGATGCGGTAGCCCTTGGTGCGGCTCCGTTCGCGCATGACCTCCTCGAAGGTCTCGGCCACGTACTCCATGTGGCTCTGGGTGTACACGCGGCGCGGAATGGCCAGGCGCACCAGTTCCATGGTGGAGGGCAGCAGGCCGCCGTCCTCGCCATACTTCCCGAACATCACCGAGCCGATCTCCACGCTGCGGATGCCGGCCAACCGGTACAGCTCGCACACCAGGGCCTGTCCCGGATACTCGTGCGGCGGGATGTGCGGGTAGAGCTTCTTGGCGTCGATGTACACCGCGTGACCACCGATCGGTCGCATGAGGGGAACGCCCAGCGCGTGCAGCTTGTCGCCCAGCCACGTGGTGCTGCGGATCCGGTAGTCCAGGTAATGTGGGTCGAACACCTCATCGAGGCCGATGGCGATGGCCTCCATGTCGCGGCCGCTCACCCCGCCGTAGGTGGTGAAGCCTTCGGTGAGGATGAGCAGGTTGGTGCAGGCCGCGGCCAGCGCTTCATCCTTCAGGGACAGGAAGCCGCCCATGTTCACCAGCGCGTCCTTCTTGGCGCTCATCACGGCACCATCGGCCAGGGCGAACATGCGCTGCGCGATCTGGCGGTAGCTCAGGCCTTCCATGCCCTCTTCGCGGTGCTTCACGAACCAGCTGTTCTCGGCGATGCGGCAGCAGTCAAGCAGGAACAGCGCACCGTGCCGCTTGCAGATCGCGGCCACGCCCTCGGCATTGGCCATGCTCACGGGCTGGCCTCCGCCGCTGTTGTTGGTCACGGTGAGGATCACCGCACCCACGTGCCCCTTGTGCTCCTTCAGCAGGTGGTCCAGTGCGGCCACGTCCATGTTGCCCTTGAAGGGATGCTCCAGCGCGGTGTCCTTGCCCTCGGCGATGGGACTGTCGATCGCGGTGGCCCCGGAGAACTCGATGTTCGCCCGGGTGGTATCGAAGTGCGTGTTGCTGATGAAGACCTTGCCCGCGCCCCCGAGGTGCCCGTAGATGATGCGTTCCGCTGCACGCCCCTGGTGCGTGGGCAGCACGTGCTGCATGCCGGTGAGCTCCTGCACGGCCTCTTCCATGCGCTCCCAGGAACGGGAACCGGCATAGGCCTCATCCCCCTCCATCATGCCGGCCCATTGGTGCGCGCTCATGGCGCTGGTGCCGCTGTCGGTCATCAGGTCGATGATCACATCCTTCGAGCGGAGCAGGAAGGGATTGTAGTGCGCCGCCGCGAGCTGGGTGACGCGCTCGGCCTCCGTACTGATGCCGATGGGCTCCACGCTCTTGATGCGGAAGGGCTCGATGATGGTTCGATGCTGCATGGGAAGATGGTTCATCCGTCAAGGGAGCGAAGAACAGGGCAAAGCTGTCCGATAACCATCCAACGGTGCCTGACAACCGTCAGGTCGCCTCGTGCTCCGGGCAATCGGTGCGTAGCTCGGCCACGGCAAGATCCTTCCGTAGCAACAGGCAGCGATGCCGCCCACGCCTATCACCATTGTAATGTGCGCAGGTCCAGCACATGCGTTGCACTTGCACATCACCTCGGCTGAGCAACGCTTCCAATAGACGCATCAACCCCAGTAGCAGGGACTCACGTTCGTGCAGCGGCAGGGTTGCCAGCGACTCGGTGAAAGGACCGCCGGTTGGCAGCACCCGTCTGCCTTCCGCCGAAAGACGAAGCGCATGGCTACGCCCGTCGTGCGGGTCGGGCTTCCGCAGTAGAAGGCTACGTTCCACCAAAAGCGCCACACTGTCGCTCACTGTGGGTCGAGACACCTGGAACTCATCCGCCAAGCGCGCCACACCCACGGCCTCCCCAGCATGCTCCGCGACGAAGCCCAGGATGCGGATCTGCAGGGGGCTGAGCCCGGCGTCCGTAGCCTGCTGCCAACGCAAGGCACGCGCCACCTCCCCGATGCGTTCTAGCAACTGGGCAAGGTGCGCATCCAACGCGACATCGGTAGCGTGCTTCCGGGCCATGGCGGAAAGGTATCGTGAACAAAGGGACCCGGCACAAGCGGCCAGGTCCCCTGCTGTTCAAGCGGGCCGCCTCAGCCCTTCACCTCGGCGATGCTCGCACCGTGGTTGATGTGCAGCACATCGCTGCCAATGACCAGCGCGGGCACGCTTTTCACACCGGCGGCCTCGGCCTCGGCGATGCGGGCGCGGTCCTGGCCCAGATGCACGTGCTCCACCTGGTACCTGCTGCGGTCCACCAACTCGGTGATGCGATCCTCAGCGTTGATGCACACCGGGCATCCGGCGTGGTAGAAGACTGCCTTTTCCATGTTCTTCGGGAGTTAGAGGGTTTGTGTGACAGGATGGGGACGTCCTTCCCGGCGCAAATATAGTTAGGTTTCCTTACTTTTGTGTCGATCGTTCACTCCAACATGAAGTACTTACTGACTCTGCTCCCACTCTTCTTGATCGGGATCGCTATGCAGGCCCAACAATGCACCAACATGACAGACCAGAAGAAAGCGGCTGAGGTGGCCGTATGGGACACCTACGTCACCCGCAAGGATGGACGTGTGATGCACTTCGACATCATCGCACCGAGCAGCCAACGCGACACGGCCGTGATCCACGGCTACGGCCGTACCTTCTTGGAAAGCAAGAGCCAAGGCGGACAACCCCTCGCCGCGAAGGAGTGCCGCTTCTGTCACGTGCGGGACCTGCTGCCCTTGTGGGAGGACAACATCCGGCGCCAAGGCTACTTCATCCTGGAGATGGAGAATTGCGATTGAGCGTTCAGGCTCCTAGGCCCGCAACGGTTCGAAACGCGCCTGGAAGAAGCGCAGGTATCGGGGTTCGTAGGTCATCTTCAATCCGGTGATGCGGTCACGGCGCTCGTACACCCGTGCCACCGACTCGGCGATCACATCCATGTGGGCCTGGGTGTATACCCGGCGCGGGATGGTGAGCCGCACCAATTCCAGTTCCGGGTAACAGTGGTCGCCGGTGATCTTGTCGCGCCCGGCACTTACGATGCCGCGTTCCATGGTGCGCACGCCGGAGTCGACATAGATCTCCGCCGCAAGCGTCTGTGCGGGAAAGGCGATCTGCGGCAGGTGCGGAAGAAAGGCCTTCGCGTCGAGGAACACGCCGTGCGTTCCGGTCGGGCGCACCAAGGGGACGCCCGCCTCCAGGAGCTTGTCGCCGAGGTAGAACACCTGCCCCACACGGGCCCGGATGTGGTCATCCTGCACGCTCTCCTGGATGCCGATGGCCATGGCCTCCATGTCGCGGCCGGCCAATCCGCCATACGTATGAAGGCCTTCGTACAACACCACCTGATTCCGGGCCTCCTCGAAGACCTCCCATTCGTTGGTGGCCATGAAGCCACCGATGTTCACCAGGGCGTCCTTCTTCGCGCTCATGGTGGCGCCGTCCGTGAGGGAGCAGATCTCCAGCACGATCTCCGCCACGCTCCGCTGCGCCTGCCCGTCCTCCAGTTGCTGGATCATGTAGGCGTTCTCCGCCACACGCGTCATGTCGTGGATGATGCGGATGCCGTGCTTCGCGGTGAGCGCCCGCACGGCTTTCAGGTTCGCGAGGGAGATCGGTTGCCCCCCGGCCATGTTCACCGTGGTGGCGAGACTGACATATGGGATCCGCTTGGCCCCGTATTCATCGATCACGGCCTGCAGCTTGGCGAGTTCCACATTGCCCTTGAACGGGAACAGGCTCTTGGGGTCATGTGCCTCATCGACGATGATATCCACGAACGTGCCACCCGCCAGTTCCTGATGAGCCTTGGTGGTGGTGAAGTACATGTTTCCCGGGATGATGTCGCCGGGCTTGATCAGTATCCTCGACAGGATATTCTCTGCGCCACGGCCTTGGTGGGTGGGT
>JADZGG010000135.1 GCA_020854015.1 Flavobacteriales bacterium | reverse complement strand
GTGCTCGAGTTCACCAAGACCACCGGCCCGGTGGTCACCAATTACAAGTACTACGTCAAGGGCGATCACATCCGCATCGAGGAGATCAGTGCGCGTGGTGATGTGCAGGGCATCATGCTCGTGGACACCCGCGACCGCTCCGTGATCGCGCTGAGCCCCGAGCGCAAGCTTTACATGGACGTGCCGAACATGCGGCTGCCCAAGGATGTGGAGACCGAGATCAAGAAGACCGGCGAAATGAAGGACATGGCCGGTTACAAGTGCGAGAAGTGGGTGGTGAAGAGCCCCCGCGAGGACCGCGTGATCACCTATTGGGTGGCCAACGACGAGTTCAACTTCTTCGTGCCCCTGTTGGAAACGCTGAACCGCAAGGACGAACAGGCCGTGTTCTTCCTGGAGATCAAGGATGCCAAAGGCGTGTTCCCCATGCTGGGCGTGGAGAACAAACTGGATGGCGCCGAGGTCAGCAAGCTTGAAGTGACCAAGGTGATCAAGGCCGCGCAGAAGCCGACCATGTTCGAGATCCCCGCCGGTTACAACAAGTTCGAACGGAACTAGCGCACAGAGGCACGGAGTTGCCTAGGCCACCGATCTTTCCCCGAAGCTCAGCGTCGCACCTCTCCTGGTGACGTTGAGCTTCACTTTTTGACCCAATACCAATGCCCGGTTGTCCGGGATGTGGCCTGCGGGGAAACCGTAACAGACCGGATATGTGTAGGGTGCCACGGCTTGCGCGATGATGGCCTCCGCGCTTTGCCCGAAGGGATCCGCCGGGTTGCGGTCGTGCATGTCCGCCATGCCACCCACCATCAGCCCTGCCAGCT
Organism: Flavobacteriales bacterium; assembly: GCA_020854015.1. Taxonomy (GTDB): domain Bacteria; phylum Bacteroidota; class Bacteroidia; order Flavobacteriales_F; family PHOS-HE28; genus PHOS-HE28. The sequence goes on along the minus strand of JADZGG010000135.1, from coordinate 1,921 downwards.
CATTGAACCAACCGGCCAGCTGCAGGTTCATCACAATGCGGTCCATGTGGTAGAGCAGCTCGTCCAGGTCTTCGATGAAAAGGATCTTGCCCCGCGGATCGATGTCGTAGGGAGTGCCGCGCAGCGCGTAGAGCAAGGAGAGGTTGCCGCCAATGAGCTCGGCTTCGCAGTTGCCGGGGCGGTTGTCGGTTGTTCGTTGTTCGTTGTCCGAAATTGAGCCCGTGGCCCGTGGCCCAGAGCCCGTAGCCTCTATCTGAAGCAGTTCTCCGAACAACGCCCTCCTCAACGTCTCCACACATTCCGCCGTCTTCACGCCGATGTTGTGCGGCATCTGGGCATGCAGGGTGCTGATCCCGAGGTTGTGCAACGCATTGTGCAACACGGTGACATCACTGAACCCGACGATCCACTTCGGGTCCTTCAGCAAAGGCGTAAGGTCGATGTGCTCCATGAGCCGCACGGTGCCGTAGCCGCCGCGCGCGCACCAGATGGCCTTCACCGCAGGATCCTGGATCGCGGCCTGCAGATCGGCGGCTCGTTCCAAGGCGGTGCCGGCCTGCTGAAAGTGCTTGTGCCCGATGCCTGCGCCCAACTTCACCTTCAAGCCCCAGCTTTCCGCCAACGCAATGCCATTGCGCAGTTCTTCCACCGTGATGGCGCGTGCTGTTGGGATGATGGCGATGGTGTCGCCGGGTCGGAGAGCGGGGGGAAGAAGCAGGGACATGGAAGCCGCAAGTTGCCAGTTGTCCGTTGCCCGTAGGGAAGGGGACCTTCACAACTGACAACCGACATCTGTTGAAACCAAGGAGTGATACGGGAGGAACGCTCGACCTCGGAGAAGTGCTGGCCAGGCCTCGAGACCTACGGGGCCCGGAACATTTGGATGGTCAGGTCGAGGAGGTCCTTGTTCCCCGGCTGCCCGTGACCCGGAACAACGACCTCCACCTGCGGATAGGCTTGCTTCACCCGTTCCACCGTCGCTGACCAAGCGGCCACGTTCGCATCACCCAGATAGCCTTTGCTCGCGCCTCGCTCCTTGATCAGGCAGCCACCGAACAGCACATGCTCACGGGCAAAGTACCCGACGATGTTGTCCTGCGTATGGCCTTCCCCGAAGTACATCGCGGTCACCTGTTCAGCACCCACGTTCAGGGCGAGGCTGTCCTCGAAACCGTTCTGGGGTGCCACAAGCTCACGCTGCTTCGCCAGCGAAATGGTCCTGGCGTGGGCATAGGAAGGAATGTGGCGATCGTGGAAGGCCTGCAGACCTCCCAGACAGTCATCATGGAAATGGGTCGGCACCACGGCATTGATCCGACAATGAAGCGATCCCTGGATCCAGGCGATGAGCGCTTCGGCAGCACGGTCGTTCGTCGGTGTATCGAACACGATCACTTCATCCCCGTTCTTGACGATGAGCCCGTTGCACGGTACAAGGCCGAAATCCTCCGTTCGTTTGAAGGACGTGTGCAGGAAACAGCTTTCGGTGAGCTGCGTCACCCGCAGGTCCTTCGATCGGTGGACCTCGTTCCCCGAGCCTTCGCGCTTTTGGGAGCTACAGCTCAACTCCAGCACGATGACCACGATGATCGCCAACACACCCCGGACAGACCACGGTCGGCCATGTAACCCAATGGGTTCCCGGTAAGTCATCTGCTTGGATCGAATGGGAGTGCATGCAAATTAAAGGTCCATTGCCCGCATAAGTCGAAGGCTCCGCTGCCGAAAAGAAGCTCGCGGCCCGAAGCTCGCAGCTCGTGGCCGCTGCTGAAGAGGTAAGCTCCGCTGCCGCACATCCCTGTCCCTGCCCCTGCCCCTGCCCCTGCTCCTGCTCCTGCCCCTGCCCCTGCCCCTGTCCCTGCCACCTGCTCCTGCCCCTGCCCCTGCCCACTGCACATTCCGGTACTTTCGCGCATCGAAG
>JADZGG010000134.1 GCA_020854015.1 Flavobacteriales bacterium | reverse complement strand
GCGGCAAGTTGCTTTGACCATGGACCGTAGCTGCACTGAGCCCGACCACAGCGAGCACCAGCGCAGTCACGAACGACCGAGGACTTCCGTGAAAGCCTTTCATGGCTCAGTCCTTTAGCTTGAAAAGCACGGGCAGGTTGAACTTGGTCTTCACGGGCTTGCCGTTCTGCGTTCCCGGCTTCCACTTCGGCATCAGGCGCACGGCGCGCATGGCCTCCTCGTCCAACAGCGGATCCACGCCCCGGGCGATGGAGACGTCCGTCACCGCGCCGTCCTTGTCCACGATGAAGGTCACCAGCACCCTTCCTTCGGTGCCGGCCCGCCGCGCCTTCTTGGGATACTTCACCTCATCGACCATGAACGTCGCCAAAGCCTCCTGACCGCCAGGGAACTCGGGCATCACCTGAACGAGCAGCGACTCGATCCGCGTATCATCAACACCGACGGTATCGGGTGGTGGTGGTGGTGTATCGTCCTGGGCAAAGGCGTAGCCGCTGAACACCAGACCGAGCGTGAAGAGAAGGGATCGGGCCATGGTCGAAAATTACGGCAGGCAGCGCCTCAGGCTGATCCCGCTCATGCACACAGCGCCGAGCGCCGCTACATTCGCCACCGTTCCGCGCCATGGGCACATGGGCACATGCGCAGATGGGCACATGCTGATATGAGCAACGTCTACTACCCCGACTACCTGCAGCTGGACAAGATCCTGGGCGCGCAGGCCCCTGAGAGCGACAAGCACGGCGTGAAGGCGCACGACGAGATGCTCTTCATTGTGATCCACCAGGCCTACGAGCTGTGGTTCAAGCAGATCCTGCACGAAGTGGGCAGCGTGATCGACATGTTCTCGGACCACCACGTGGATGACAACGGTGGCGAACTGAACATCGCGGTCCACCGCATGCAACGCGTGAAGACCATCCTGGGCGTGCTGGTGCACCAGATGGATGTGATGGAAACGATGACGCCGCTGGACTTTCTGGACTTCCGCGACCTGCTGCGTCCGGCCAGCGGTTTCCAGAGCATGCAGTTCAAGATCCTGGAGGCGCGCCTCGGCCTGCGGATGGAAGCGCGTTTCGGCAAGGCCTATTACACCAGCCAACTGAAGCCCGAGCACAAGGCGGAGATCGACGCCTTGGAGTCCATGCCCACCTTGCTGGAGCTGGTGAACAAGTGGCTGGAGCGTATGCCTTTCCTCGAGGAGCGCTATTGGCCGACCGGCGAGAAGAAGTTCTTCCAACATCTGGAGGACCTGTACACTGCGACCTTGGTGCAAGGCGAGACCGAGAACGCGGCGTTGTGGAAGTCCATCTTCGTCACCGGTTCGCCGGAGCGACGCCTCTCCCCTGCCGCGGCGCGTAGTGCGCTCTTCATCATGCTCTACCGCGACGAGCCGATCTTCCAGCAGCCCTTCCGGTTCCTGGAGGTGCTGCTGGACATTGATGCCGGCATGGCCTCGTGGCGCAGCCGCCACATCAACATGGTGCACCGCATGATCGGTCTGCGCGTGGGCACCGGTGGCAGCACCGGCAAAGCCTACCTGAAAGGCGCCATGGACCGCCACTACATCTTCAGCGAGGTCGCCGACCTCAGCAGCTTCCTCTTCGAACGCCGCAAGCTGCCCGCCCTACCGAACGAGTTGAAGAGCGCGTTGGGGTTCAGGGGGTGATCACCCCACCCGCACCTCGTCGAACAGGCCGTAGTAGCTGTCGCGCAACTTGCTCTCCCGCACGGCAACGGTCCGGATGGCGGGTACCTGCAGCCAATTCTCCATGCCGTTGCGCCAGGCGCGCCAGATCTCGGTATCAATGCGGCCTCGGGTGTACCAGAAGTACTCTTCGGCACAGAGGTTCAGGTAGTCCATGATCACGCGTTCGGGATCGCCCTCCATGTAGGTACCCTTCTCGATGGATAGGAGCTCCCCGTTCAAGCGGTCGTAGCGGATGTTGAAGGCGGTGAAAAGGTCCTGCATCACCTTGTCGCGTTGGAGCCAGTAGTTCAACAGGCCGACGTACACGGTCGCACAGGCGCCGATCATGCCGAGGGCAACGGTGGGTTCCAGGTCCGCATCGAGCTGGGCCCAATAGACGATGAACAAGGACACCACGAGGAAGACCACGGTGGCCACGGTGGTGCGTTGGCGACGCAGGTCGCGCTTGGTGACGGCTGGCATAGCGGCGCAAAGGTGCGCAGGGAACCCGAACTACAACACGAAGCGTTGGCCTTGGCGTGGAATGGCGAGGTTGGGAAAGCCTTTGCTGGCCATGAGCTCCTGCATGCCGTTGAGCGAACGTTCGATACCGTGCACGAGGAAGAGCTGCTTCACCTTCGAGGCATCCTGGCAACCGATCCAGCGGGCCAGCTCGGTGCGGTCGCCGTGGGCGCTATAGCTCTCCATGCGCAGGATCTGCGCTTTCACCGGAACGTTGTCGCCGAAGATGTCGACGTGGTCGGCACCTTCCATCAGCTCCGCTCCCAACGTCCCGGGCGCGCAGAAACCGACGATGAGCACCGCGTTCTGTGGCTCAGGCAATCCGTGGCGCAGGTGGTGACGGATGCGTCCGGCCTCCATCATGCCACTGGCGGAGATGATGATGGCGGGTTCCTGACGCTCGTTGAGCTGCTTGCTGCGCGCAGCCTCCCGCACGAACTCAACACCGCGAAAGCTGAACAGGACCTGGTCCTCCTTCAACTGCGCGCGGACATCCTCTTGCAGCAACTTCGAGTGGTCACGATAGATGCCTGTGGCGTTCACGGATAGCGGACTGTCCACATAGACCGGCACACGCGGCAGGCGGCCTTCGTTGAAGAGGCCATTGAGCGTGTACAGCAGCTCCTGCGTCTTGCCGATGCTGAAGGCCGGGATGATGAGCTTGCCCTTGTTCTTCACGCACACGTTCTGCACATGGGTGAGCAGTTCGTCCTGTTTCTCCTGTGCCGTGGCATGGTCGCGGTCGCCGTAGGTGCTCTCGCAGATGATGACGTCCGCCTGCGGGAAGGCCTCCGGATCAGGCAGCAGGCGGTCCACATAGCGGCCCACAGCACCGGAGAAGGTCAGGTGCAGGGGGCCTTCCGGTCGGTCGATCGCGAGGTGAACACAGGCGCTGCCCAGAATGTGACCCGCATCCGTAAAGGTGAGCGTAACGCCCTCCGCGAGCTTGAACACTTCATGGTAATCGACCACCTGGAACGCAGCGAGCGTGGGGGGCACGTCCGCCACCTCGTACAACGGGCCCTCTTCCTTGATGGGTCGTCCGCGCTTCTTGGCGCGTTTAACATCGTAGGCGTAATCGTACTCCTGGATCCTCGCACTGTCCTCCAGCATGATGGTGCAGAGGTCGCGGGTGGCGGGGGTGCAGTAGATGGGACCGCTGAATCCTTCCTTCACCAGGCGGGGCAGCAGGCCGCTGTGGTCGATGTGCGCATGGCTCAGCACCACCATGTCCACCGAACGCGGGTCGAAACCGAAGCGCCGGTTCTT
>JADZGG010000133.1 GCA_020854015.1 Flavobacteriales bacterium | reverse complement strand
TTCCATGGACACCATCCTCGAATTCTGCCACAGCCGGATCCGTTGGGGCGTGCTGCTCGCATTGATCGTGGCCATCGTCGTTTCCTGGACAGGATACTTCTCCACGGCGCCAATCATCGTATGGCACCGCGGGGTGGCCATCATCGCCATGGTGCTCTGCCATGTGCAGTTGGTGATCGGAGCGGTGCTCTACGGCATGCGCTACGCCACCTTCAACGACCGCTTTTCCGGCAACCCGGCCTTGCTGCGCTTCTGGAAGATGGAACACATCGGCACCATGATCCTGGCGATCGTGCTGGTGACCTTGGGCCGCACGTTGAGCAAGAAGGCCAAGACCGAGGACGGCAAGCAACTGCGCGTAGCTATCTTCTACACCCTCGGACTGATCCTGATCCTGGCCATGACCCCCTGGCCCTTCATGTCGAAGTTCATGAACGCGTACGGATGGCTCTGATGAACAGGCTTCTCCTGGCCACGGCACTGCTGGCCTCCGTTTCCTGTGGGTCCACCGCTGGCCCCGCCCCGGATACCGCCGCCATGAGCGCGGAAAGCAAGGGCGCCGAGCTCTTCAATGCGAATTGTGCGCTGTGCCATGGTCGCAAGGGCGATCTTGGCATGAACGGCGCCAAGGACCTGGGCCTTTCCACCCTGACACGCGCCGAGATGATCGCGATGGTGACCAACGGCAAGGGCGCGATGATGCCTTACAAGAACGTGCTGACCCCGAAGCAGATCGAGGCGGTGGTGGACCATGTGCGCACCTTGCGCAAGGCCGGATGATCGAAGAAAGCAAAGCCAAGGCGGAGACCGCCGTACTGATCGGTCTGGTGACCGACTTCGGTGCCGGCAAGGGCGGCCAGAGCGTGGCCCAGGTGAAGGAATACCTGGATGAGCTGGAGTTCCTGGCGTCCACGGCGGAGATCCGCACTGTGAAGCGCTTCACGCAACGCCTGCACCAACCCGACGGCCGCACCTACGTGGGCAGCGGCAAGCTCGCGGAAGTGAAGGCCTGGGTGGAGGCCCACAGTGCCGACACCGTGATCTTCGACGACGAGCTCACCCCTTCGCAACAGCGCAACCTGGAGAAGGAGCTCGGCACTCCGGTGCTGGACCGGCCCCGTCTGATCCTCGACATCTTCGCCCGCCGGGCACGCACCGCACACGCCAAGACACAGGTGGAGCTGGCTCAGTACGAATACATGCTGCCCCGCCTCACCAAATTGTGGACCCACTTGGAGCGGCAGCGCGGTGGCACGGGCACACGCGGTGGCGCCGGTGAAAAGGAGATCGAGACCGACCGACGCATCGTGCGCGACCGCATCAGCTTGCTGAAGGCACAGCTCCGCGACATCGACAAGCAGAAGGCGATCCAACGCGGCAACCGCGGTAAACTGGTACGCGTGGCCTTGGTGGGCTACACCAACGTGGGCAAGAGCACGCTGATGAACCTGCTGAGCAAGAGCGATGTGTTCGCGGAGAACAAGCTCTTCGCCACGCTCGACACCACCGTGCGGAAGATCGTGCTGGGCAACCTTCCCTTCCTGATCAGCGATACCGTCGGCTTCATCCGCAAGCTGCCCCACCAGCTGATCGAGAGCTTCAAAAGCACCTTGGACGAAACGCGTGAGGCCGACCTGCTGTTGCACGTTGTCGACATCAGCCACCACAACTTCGAGGAGCAATACACCACGGTGAAGACCACCCTGGCCGAGATCGGAGCAGGCGACAAGCCGACCATCGTGGTGTTCAACAAGATCGACGCCTACCGGCCCGCACCGCACGACCCGCACGACCTGGCCCCCAAGCGCCGCGAGCAGTTCACCCTGGAGGAACTGCAACGTACCTGGATGGCGGAGATGCATGGCGAAGAGTGCATCTTCATCAGCGCCACGAACAAGCAGAACATCGACACGCTGCGCAACCTGCTCTACCAACGCGCCAAGTCCATCCACCTGACCCGCTACCCCTACGAGAAAGACCTGTTGTTCGGCGATTGGAACGGGGAACTGCCGGAAGAATTACCCGAAGCGTAAGCGCAACTCTATGAAGCACGCCCTTCGATCGATCTATGCTGCGCTGCCGTTCAAGCAGCAGCTATTCACCATCCTGCGGCTCCTTCCCTTGCCCGAGAGCTTGTACAAGCATCTGCACTTCAAGGGGATCATTGATGTCAAGGTGTCGGACACCGAGCGGTTCCGGATGAAACACCACGGCTACATCATCGAGAACGAGCTCTTCTGGCGTGGCATGCAGGGCTGGGAGAAGGTCTCCCTTGAACTCTGGGTGCGTCTCTGTCGTCGGTCGTCGGTGATCTTTGATATCGGTGCCAACACAGGCGTCTACGCCTTGATCGCCCACACGGTGAAAAAGGACGCCACGATCATAGCTGTTGAACCCGTGCAGCGCGTCTTCAACCTGCTTGATGAGAACCTGAAATTGAACAACGCTGATGTACGTGCGCTATGTGCGGCCATCAGTGATCATGACGGGACCGCCACGCTCTATGATGAAGTGGACAATCCCTACATCACCTCAGTTTCGTTGAACCGCGATTTCGAACCGAACACGGAACGGTTCAGGCCAGTGGAAGTGCCCTGTCGAACGATCTCAGGGATCATGGCCGAAATGAACCTTGGGAAGTTGGATCTCCTCAAGATCGATGTGGAGACCCATGAACCAGAGGTGTTGGCCGGATCCGCTGACATCCTTCGACGTGACAGGCCCACGATGCTCATTGAGATCCTTAACGATCAAG
>JADZGG010000132.1 GCA_020854015.1 Flavobacteriales bacterium | reverse complement strand
GAGGCCTTGCCTGCTCTGGGGGCGGAAGTGGAGGCTGGTCGCATCAGCCCATTCAAGGCCGCCCGCCAACTACTGGATCTCTTCAGAACAACTTCCTGACCTCGTCCTTCAGAACGATCAGCGCTGCCTGGCTGGGCGCGTAGGTCAGTTGTGAAGCCAGCTCGAACACCCGCTGGCTCAGTGCTGAAGCGTTCTGGTTCTCCCCCGTTTGCTCGAACGCGATGTTCAGCAAACGGATCGTCTCCTCCTTGGCCATCTTCACTTGCTGCCAGGTCTTTTCAGAGACATAGACCTGTTGCGTGAGGTTGTGCTCGAATTCCTCCCGCACAGTGGCCAACAGTTCCATGTGGAGCATGCGGCTGGTCATGTTGCTTTTGTGCACGCGCAGCACCAGTGCCCCCGGGGTGATCCGCTCCAGGAACAGCGACAAGCGCTCGTAGGCCTGAAGTCGCAGCGGTAACACGTGTTTCCGGTCCTCCTTCTTCAGGTCCGTCAACCGGTCGGTCTGCCGCATGGCCCTGTCCGGGCCCAGGAACGGGCGGATGGCGTAGAACGCCGTGAGGAAGACCACAAGCGATGGCAGAATGGCGAACAACAGGTCGAACAGGCGGTCCTCGGTCATGGTGGGTAACTGTGTTGGCGAATATCGGCATCGCGGAGGGAACGGGGCCCTGCGCCGGACGCGGGATCGTTAGTTTTGCGGCCGCCCGCGACAGCGTGGGCCTACGCACTATGCACCTATCCCCAATGGTCCAGGCCATCGCTGAGCCGGCCACCCTGTTGATGGCCCGCCGCAGCCGCGAGTTGAAGGCCCAGGGACGCGACGTCATCGACCTCAGCCTAGGCGAGCCGGACCACGCTCCTCCCCCCTTCGCCCTCGAAGCCGCACATGCCGCGCTGGACGGTCCTTGGCACAAGTACACACCGGTGAACGGCTATGCGGACGTTCGCGAGGCGATCGCCCAGAAGTTCAAGCGGGACAACGGGCTGACCTATACGGCCGAGCAGATCGTGATCAGCACCGGCGCCAAGCAGAGCATCATGAACGTGATGCTGGCCATGATCGGACCCGGCGATGAGGTGGTGATCCCGGCCCCTTTCTGGGTCACTTACGCCGAACAGGTCCGGATCGCGGGCGGTACCCCCGTGATCGTTCGCAGCACCTTGGAAGAGGACTACAAGGCCCCGATCGAGCGCATTGCCGCGGCCATCACGCCCCGCACGCGCCTGTTGATGTTCAGCTCGCCCTGCAACCCCAGCGGAAGCGTGCTGACGCTCGCCGAGATGGAAGCCTTGGCCGAAGTGGTGGCCCGCCATCCCGAACTCTATGTGATCAGCGACGAGATCTACGAGCACATCGTGTTCGATGGCACCCACCGCTCCTTCGCAGCGCTACCCGGAATGATGGAACGCACCATCACGGTGAACGGACTGAGCAAGGCCTTCGCCCTTACCGGTTGGCGCATCGGCTTCCTGGGTGCTCCGCTGTGGATAGCACAGGCCGTGACCAAGGTGCAGGGGCAGTTCACCTCTGGCACCAACAGCATCGCCCAGCGTGTGACCAAGGCCTGCATGGAAGCCGATCCTGCCTTGCTATCCGGCATGCGCTCCGATTTCCTGCGCCGCCGCGACCTGGTGTTGAACGAGATCCAGAAGGTACCCGGATGGCGCTGCAACCGCCCGCAAGGCGCCTTCTACGTGCTGCCAGATGTCTCGGCGACCCTCAACGGTTCCACTATCCGCAACAGCGTCGACCTCTGCCTGCACCTGTTGGACTCGGCGAACGTGAGCATTGTGGAAGGTGATTCGTTCGGTGCCCCGGGCACCGTACGCATCAGCTACGCCACCAGCGACGACATGCTGGTGTTGGCCATCGACCGCATCGCCAAAGCCATCACCGCATTGCGATGAGCCCCAAGGTCGCGTTCGATCGCTTCGCTGAAACCACGGCTCTCGTGGTCGGGGATGTGATGCTCGACGCCTACCTGTGGGGGCGGGTGGAACGCATCAGTCCGGAGGCACCGGTACCGGTGGTGCATGTCACCGAACGCAGCGAACGCCTCGGCGGCGCGGCCAATGTGGCGCTCAACATGCGCTCCCTGGGCGCCAAGCCCATTGTGGTAAGCGTGATCGGCAACGACATCCATGCCGACCAGCTGCACCGCATGTTCACCGAACGTGGTCTTTCGACGGAAGGACTGCTTCGGAGCGCGGAACGCCGCACCACCGTGAAGACACGCGTCATCAGCGGGCATCAGCACATCGTACGCGTCGATGAGGAGATCGAGGTGGACCTGTCTCCTACGGATGAACAAGCGCTGCTGGCTCACATCGGCAAGCTCATCGCCGAACAACGTCCCAGCGTCATCGTTCTGGAGGATTACAATAAGGGTGTTCTGACGGAAGCCGTGATCGAAGGGGTGATCAAGCTTGCTCGTGCGAACAGCATTCCCACGGCCGTGGATCCCAAGAAGAAGAACTTCTTTGCCTACAAGGGTGTTGACCTGTTCAAACCCAACCTGAAGGAATTGCGCGAAGGCCTGAAGACCGAGATCATCGCCGGTGATGTCAACTCCGTACGCAACGCTGTGCAGCAACTGGAAGAGCGCCTGGGCAACGCCGCATCTTTGATAACCCTGAGCGAACACGGTGTGTATGTTCATCGTGGCGCAGAGGAACATTCGATCTCCGCACACCGTCGCACGATCGCTGATGTGAGCGGAGCCGGTGATACGGTGATCGCGGTGGCCGCCCTGTGCCTGGCGATCGGATCGGACCTGAGAACACTGGCCGCGTGGAGCAACCTGGCCGGCGGACTGGTATGCGAACAAGTAGGCGTGGTCCCCATTGACCGGACGGCGTTGTTGAGCGAATGTGAGGAACTGGACCAGCGATGAACGTCACCCCCTACTCCGGCGAAGGCAGCAAGCGCGAGCAGGTCGAACGCATGTTCGACGCGATCTCTCCGAAGTACGACCTGTTGAACCGCCTGTTCTCGATGGGCATCGACCAGGGCTGGCGCCGAAAGGTGATCCGCATGGTAGGCGAGGAACCCGTGGACCACCTGTTGGATGTGGCCACCGGCACCGCCGACCTGGCCATTCTGGGCAGCCTGAAGGCGAAGCGGGTCACGGGCGCTGACATCTCTGAAGGTATGCTCGGGCTTGGCCGGGAGAAGGTGGCGAAGCGTGGACTATCCGACCGCATCACCTTGGTGCAGGCCGACTCTGAAAAGCTGCCTTTCGCGGATGGCGCGTTCGATGCGGTGACCGTGGCCTTCGGCGTGCGGAACTTCGAGCATCTGGCGGTCGGCGTAAAGGACATGGTGCGCGTATTGCGACCCGGCGGCAGGTTGTTCGTTTTGGAGTTCAGCAAGCCGCATAAGACCCCGTTCAAGCAGCTGTTCCGCTTCTATTTCCACCGCGTGATGCCGACGGTCGGCAAGGCGATCAGCAAGGACAGCGCCGCTTACACCTACCTTCCTCAAAGTGTGGACGCCTTCCCGGAAGGCCCTGCGTTCGAACAGGTGATGCGCGATGCCGGGCTCGCCGAGGTGCGCTCCTACCCGCTCACGGGAGGCATCGCCACGCTTTACCGGGGACGCCGACCGGCCACGCACTGATCGTCCGCTACATTCGTTGAACACTTCGATGCGAACGAACAGGAACTTGGGCAAGGCCCTGCTGGCGACCGTCCTTCTGGGGCTGGCCGGCAACACGAATGCCCAGAAGATCAAAACGGAGAACCTTCCGAACTTCGACCTGCACGTCTTCCACTTCGGCTTTCTGCTCAGTTACAACACGAGCGACTTCTTCGTGAAGTTGAAGCCCAACGCCCCCTTCACCGACTCGCTGCTCGTGCTGGACCACGTCAAGCAACCGGGCTTCAACCTGGGCATAGTCAGTTCATTGAACATGACGCCCAACCTCAGCCTGCGCTTCCTGCCCTCCCTCTCCTTCCAGGACCGCCAGTTGCTGTATTCCTTCCGCAAGAGCGATGGCAAAACCACCGTGTTCCTGAAGCCTGTGGAGAGCACCTATCTGGAGTTCCCGTTGCTGTTGAAACTGCGCAGCGACCGGATCAACAACTTCGCCGTTTACTTGCTCGCAGGGGGCAAGTACAGCATGGACATGGCCAGCCAGAAGGACGTGAACCAGGCCATTGACGACGAGATCGTGATCAAGCTGCGCAGGACGGATTACTCCGCCGAAGTGGGTGGCGGCGTTGACATGTTCCTGCCCTACTTCAAGTTCGGAATCGAGCTCAAGATGGGCATCGGCATCCCGAACCTGCTGATCGACGACAACACGCGCTTCAGCGCTCCGATCGAGAGCCTGCGCTCCAAGACCTACATGTTCACCTTCACCTTCGAAGGCTAACACCGGTCGAACCCGCCACTTCACTGACCATGGAACGCACGGTGGACATCGCCCTGCCACCGCACGAGGCCTCGCAACAAGCCTTGGTGATCGAGGCCGCAGCAGAGGCAGCAGGAATTAAGCCGGACCAGGTGATCGGCTGGCGCTTGGACAAGCGCTCCATCGATGCCCGTAGCCGGGTGCCCCTGTTCCGTTTGCGTGTCACCCTCAGCACGGACCACGCTCTACGTACCGATCCGGTCGCGCGTCCTGCCCTGCCCCATGTGCACGGTCGCCGAGCGGTGATCATCGTAGGCTGCGGCCCGGCCGGGCTCTTTGCAGCGCTCCGGTGCGCTGAGGTTGGCCTCCGCCCCATCATTCTCGAACGCGGCAAGGATGTGCGCAGCCGTCGTCGGGACCTGGCCGCCATCAACCGTGAGCATGTGGTGGATCCTGACAGCAACTACTGCTTCGGGGAGGGTGGAGCCGGCACCTACAGCGATGGAAAGCTCTACACGCGCAGCACCAAGCGCGGCGATGTGGAAGGCGTGTTGAGGACGCTCGTAGGCTTTGGGGCTTCACCGGACATTCTGGTGGACGCGCATCCGCACATCGGCACCAACAAGCTCCCTGGCATCATCACCGCCATGCGCGAAGCCTTGATCGAGGCGGGCGGCGAGGTGCTCTTCAACCAACGCGTGTCCGACCTGCTGATCGAGAACGGGCAAATTCGCGGCGTGATGACCGCCACGGGCGAGGAGCATCGGGCGGAACATGTGGTTCTGGCCACGGGACACAGCGCACGCGACATCTTCCAGCTGCTCCACGCCAAGGGGATCGCGATCGAGCGCAAGGACTTCGCTTTGGGCGTGCGCATCGAGCACCCACAAGCCGTCATCGATCGGATCCGCTACCACTGCGATGTGCGCGACCCTTATTTGCCGCCGGCGAGCTACAACGCGGTGCAACAGGTGAACGGCGCGGGAGTCTACAGCTTCTGCATGTGTCCGGGCGGCATCATCGCTCCGTGTGCGACGGCTCCGGGCGAAGTGGTCACCAACGGCTGGAGCCCCAGCAAGCGTAATAACCCCTTTGCCAACTCGGGCATCGTGGTTGAACTGCGGGGTGAGATGCTGAAAGGCCTTGCCGCTGATCCGTTGGGCGGTATGCATTTCCAGCGATCAGTGGAGCAAGCGGCATGGCAAGCCGGCGGGCAGCGCCAATCAGCCCCGGCACAACGCATGGAGGATTTCATTCTGCGCCGCGCCAGCGCCGACCTGCCAGCATGCAGCTACCAGCCTGGGATCGTACCTGTCACGCTGGATGATGTGCTGCCGTTGGACGTGAGCCAGCGGCTGCGCGAAGGATTGAAGGCCTTCGGGGAGAAGATGCGCGGCTACCGCACGAACGAGGCGGTGCTCGTCGCCGTTGAAAGCCGCACCAGTTCACCCGTGCGCATTCCGCGCGATCCGGCCACGCTTCAGCATTCGCAGGTGAAAGGCCTCTATCCTTGCGGCGAGGGAGCCGGCTATGCCGGGGGCATCATCAGCGCGGCCATGGATGGACTACGCGTGATCGACGCGCTTGCAGGGACGATCTAGCCGCTTGCTATCTGTTGCGACGGGCGAATTCCATGCACAATGCTGCCGCGGCCATCGCCACGTTGAGCGATTCAGCCCCGCCCCAGTTCGGGATCGCGATCGAAAGCCCCGGTCCGGCCGCCACCGCCTCCGACAAGCCATGCGATTCGCTGCCAAGTACGAGTATGGACGGTCGCTTCAGAGCCACATCGAACACATCCTTGCCTGTGCCCTCCGCCTTGTAGATGTGAACGCCTGCTGCCTGCATCCGTGCCAATGCCGCTGGAAGAGGCCCATAGGTGACCGGAATGCGGAAGATCGAACCCATACTGGCGCCCACGCACTTCGGATTGAACACGTCCACCGAACCTTCCGCGCACCACACCGCGTCGGCACCGAACCGATCCGCGATGCGCAGCACCGTGCCCAGATTACCCGGGTCGTTGATGCCGTCGAGGGCAAGCACAAGCCCATGCGGACCCGGCACCTCCATGAAGCTCAACTTCGGCTTGCGCACCACGGCCACCACCTCATTGCCGGATTCAAGCGTGCCCAACTTCTCCAATTGATGGCCGGGATGGATGGAGGCATCCCTCAACCCAAGGTCGCGCGCTGCCTCAGCGGTCGCGTGCAAGGCAACCACCTCGAAGGGTGACCGCAGCAGTTCCTGAACGAGCTTCCTGCCTTGCACCAGGAACAAGCCCGCCTCATCGCGGTATTTCTTTTGATGAAGCGACCGCACGCGCTTCAATCCCTCGGATCCGCTCACTGTGTTCAGGATATCTTGGCAGCCCCGCAAAATAGACACATCACGGCGCACTGTGCGGCCTCGCTCCCTTCATATCCCCTGGCTTCTGGCCTGTGCGCTCCTGTGGGTTGGCTGCGACCCTGCCAAGCGTGTGCCGCAAGGGGAGCATCTGCTTCACCGGAACTCGATCCAGGAGCATCCGGACCCACGTAACAAGAGCCTGCCCGATGCCGTGCTTGATCATGATGAGCTGCGGTCCATCATCAAACAGAAGCCGAACAAGCGTGTGCTGGGCATCCCCTTCTATCTGAACCTGTACAACCTGCGTGATCCGCAGCGTGTGATCGAAAAGCGGCAACTGAGCGATAGCCTCTGCCAGGTGAAGAACGAAACGCGCGCTCAGAAAGGTCGAAAGCTGAAGACCTGTGACCAGATCACCCGCGGTCGTAATGGAGAACCACCGGTGATCCTGGATACGGCATTGACCGTGCGTTCATCCAAGCAGCTCGAACTCTACCTCATCAAAGAGGGGTTCTTCATGGCGCAGGTCGCCGACACCGTGGTCTATAAAAAGCGGAAAGCGGAGGTGCAGTACCGCGTGGAGACCGGCCCGGCCTACGTGCTTTGCGATGTTCACTGGTATGTGGACGATGAGTCCATGTACCGGAGCATCCAGGAACGTTGGAGCGGAACGAACCTGAAGGTGGGCGAGCGTTTCGATGGTGACAAGCTGGACAAGGAGCGGGACCGGATCACAGCCCATATGCGCGAGCTCGGCTACCTCTACTTCAACCGGGACCTGATCACCTATGATGCCGATACCGGCATGGGGGATCACCAAGTGGATCTTTCCCTTCGGATCGAACGCCCCATGTCACGCAGCCAGAAGCAGATCTCCGGCTCACGCGAAGGCACCGTCTACCACGTGGAGCGGGTGATCATTGAACAAGGTGCCCGTTCGGTGGACCCGGCGGTGCGCGATACAGTGGTGCTGGATGGCTACGAACTGATCTACCACGGCGATAAGCCCCTGTACAAGCCACAGGCCCTGCTGTGCGGCATGTTCCTGCACCCGGACCAACGGTTCAACCAATTGGATGCGGACCGGACCTACCGAAGGCTGACGAACCTGCGCGTCTTCGACCGGGTGGAGATCCGCTACGATACGACAGGCACCTTCCGACGCGACGGGGTGAACTGCAAAGTCCAGTTGATGCCGAGCAAGACACAGAGCTTCTCCACGGAAGGTTTCGGCACCAACCGCGGAGGCTTCATGGGCACATCCTTGAGCGTGGGGTACCGCCACAAGAACCTCTTCCGCTCCATGGGCAGCATCACCGCTCAGGTGAACTTCGGATGGGAAGCGCAACAGAGCGTTACAGGCAGCACCGGGGAGGGGGAAGATGCGAGCACGCAGATCCGCAGCGGGGGCCTGTTCAACACCATTGAGTTCGGACCGGAGATCACGTTCCGCTTCCCCAACTTCCTTCTGCCGGTGAAGTGCGGCACTTTCGCCCGTTCCGCAGCGCCCCGAACCACGATCAACATCCTCTACAACTTCCAGCGCCGCCCCGACTACACACGGTCGCTCGCCAAGTTCAGCTTCGGTTATGAATGGAACGAATCGCGCACCAAGACCTGGGGCCTGTTCCCCGTCGAATTGAACGTGATCAAGATCCCCTATTACGCGCCAAGCTTTCTGCAATTCCTTCAAGAGACGAACGACCCCACGCTCACCGACAGCTATACGGACCACTTGATCCTGGGCGCCAAGGCCATGTTCACCTTGAACACGCAGGACGTGCTGCCCCAAAGGCACACCTACTTTCTCCGGACCGTGTTGCAGACCTCCGGGAACCTGCTGGCCGCGCTCTACGATCTGACCGACCAGCCATTGACCACCGACACCACCGGAGCGAACTTCTATACGGTGGGCAACATCCGTTT
>JADZGG010000131.1 GCA_020854015.1 Flavobacteriales bacterium | reverse complement strand
TACCCCGATTGCTACGGCATCGACATGGCCAAGATGGGTGACCTTGTGGCATTCCAGGCCGCCATCGCCCTGCTGAAGGAAACGCATCAGGAGAACATCATCGACGATGTCCACGAGCGTTGTGTGGCGATGGTGGACCGCCCCATGCACGAGCAGGTGAACGTGGTGAAGGACATCTACCGTCCCTTCACGGCGCTGCAGATCAGCGAGAAGATCGCCGAGCTTCTCACGCCACCGGACATCAACGCCGAGGTGCGCATCGTGTACCAGAGCATTGAAGGTCTTCACGCCGCATGCCCAGGCCACACGGGCGATTGGTACTTCACCGGCGACTACCCGACCCCGGGCGGCAACCGTGTGGTGAACCGCTCCTTCCTCAACTGGCGTCAGGGCAAGAACGTGCGGGCCTACTGAGCATGTGCACCTTGGTGCTTGTGCGCATGATGGATCACAGCTGGACCAGCCGCTTCTTTTTCTTCAGCTTCTTCAACTGCTTCGCGGTGGCGTTCACCTGGGCGTCCTCCCCGTGAAGGATGATGCGGGACATGGCATCCGCACTGAGCTTGGCGGTGGGTGCTAATTCCAAGGTGCTTCCGGGCATCAGGTGCAATTCCGAGCCGTTCACCAGTGCCAGTTCCGCCTTTGCTTCGAGCTTCACCCAGGCCGAAGGAAGCACGGTGAACTTCGTGGGTTCGCTGAAATAGGTGGTGTTGCGCAGGGTCTCCGACTTGTCGATGCGGGTGGGCGTGAGCGAGCGGTCCAAGGTGATCCGATGCCCTGCGGTCAAGAGCAGTGAAGCACCTTTCGTTCCGGCGGTCGGGTGCATCACGATGCTATCCGCGCACCAGCGCACATCGTTGTCAATGGCCGTGTCGTTGTTGCGTACGCGAACGAGAATGCCGCCATCCGCGCGCTGTTCCACCAGCTCCAAGCTGATCCCGTTGAGGTGGATCACCCGATTGTTCGGCTTCTTGCCGCCATACGTATCGCGATTCGGTGCGCTCACCAAGGTCAACGCGTTGGCGGTGGTCGGGTTGGTTCCCATGCCGAGCTTACGGTTGCCAGTGGGCGTGAACACCTGTCTCGCATGACCGAAGAACAGCCCGGCATCCACTTCAGTGCCGTTTCGCTCCTCGATGCGTGGCACCACGCTCTCCTTTCTGCTGATGGCTCCGTCACCGTTCAGGTCGAACAAGGGCAGCTCAAGGTCGTGGTGTCCGGTGAGCGGGTTCGCGTACTTGTCCTTCACGATGTAGGGCTGCGTGGGACCGGGCCAGAGGCACTTGAAGTTCACCGTGTCGCCGCGCAGGTATGCATCGTGTGCACCGCTGGCCGGCAGGGGGCGCAGGTAATCGGCGTCGCCACTGAACACGCGATCGCCGCGCTTCTGTTCGCGGTCCACTTGCAACAACGCATGGAGTCCGGGTACCAGGCCTTGTACGCAGGCCATCTCCAGTTCGTAGTGGAAGCGATCGGTGGGGCTGCCGTTGCGGACGAAGCCTTGGTGGTTCTCCAGCCAGATCCATTGTGGGAACTCATCCTCCGGCAGGTAGGGCAGCTTGACGCGAAGGACATCACCCGTCGTAACGAAATCGCGCAGCACGAAGAGCCCCGTGTCGCCGGTCAAAGGATCGAGGTCGCTGTTCACCAGAGCACCGTTGGGGTTGTGCGCCACCAGTCGATGCGTGGAACCTTCCGGTCGCCAGCCAAGGCGATCACGGTCCCAGCCGCTGCACGTGAGCAAGCTGCTACTGGCCGCGCCCATCATGCTCCAGCCGCCTTGTAGGGGAATGAAGTAGCTCTGGAACTGGGCCGCGTTTCCGCCGCCGCTGTGGAAGTTGTTGCCACCCAACAGCAGGTGGTTGAACTCGTGCTTCAGGATCTCGAATGGCAGCGCGTTCATGCCGCCGAAACGGCTCTGTGTGTCGCTTTCGTAGCCGAAGAGCTTACCACTGCTGCCCGCGTCGGTGCTACCCTGGCCGTGAGTGAGCGCGCTGTTGCGCAGGATCACCATCACATGGTCGTAGCTGTGCGGATCATCGGGAGCGTTCACCTTCGGAAGGCCCGCCTTGCCACCATCGCGCCACAGGTCAAAGTCGGCAATGGACAGGTTGTGCGCCGTGTGCAAGCTGCCCAGCTTGTTGGCCTCCTTAACCGCCGCACCGCTCAAGGATCCGGCCTGTTGCAGGTTGGAGTGCTCGCTCTCTTTCAGTACCAACAGCTTGTCGATGTGATCGCCTAGCACGGTGTACTGGCCCAGGCTGATATCATGGTAGTAGCGCGTTACCGTGGCCATGGGCGTTGGCAACGGGAAGGCATCGAACACCTCGTCCTTCCACACGGGCAGCTGCCCTTTCTTCCAGTGGTCGGCGCCGTTGGGTTGCGGGTCCTTGCCGGGGTTCTTATCGTACTCGATCTCGGCGAACAACACCAGCACGCGGATGGTGCCGTGCGGGCTCAGGTGCCAGCCGTTCTCGCTGAAGGGGGTGTTCGTGGCATCGGCCTGTCCGACGCACCACGCTGCACGAAGGGTGAAGAGCAGCAACAGCCAGTGACGCATGATCGCGAAGGTATCCGGTTGCGCCGCGCGCCCGTCAGATCAGAGCAGGAAGGCCCAGATGATCGCGATGATCACCCAAAGACAGGGCGCCAGGAACAACGCCAGTACCAGCGGCCAGAAGAAGGAGCCGAAGGTCTTCGCGCCCTTCGGATACAGGCCACGTCGGAGCAGTGGGAAAATCACGAGCGCGATCACCACCATGTACACCTGCACTTCGAAGGCCATGGGGTGCGCGAAGGAGAAGAGCGGGGTCAACTGGTGTAGATATGAGCACGGCTCACTCGCCCATCAGTGAATTCGATCGCCAGCCAGTCGGGGTCGATGCCGATCAAGTGCCTGGGTGAGAAACCAAGGTAGTAGGTGAGCTGACCGTTCTGGTCCAGCGTGGGCTCACCCAAGAGCGCGATCACCTCCGAACGGGTGGATCCGATGAGACGCTGGTTGTCGACGAGGTCGTCGGCGTATTCGTAGCGGTGTTCGGTGTCGGCGAGCCAGGCGTTACGGTCGAAGTCCCGCTTCGGGTACCAGGTCATGGAGAAGATCACCACCAGCGCGATCCCGATGTACACGACCGGTGCAGCCACCAGGGACACCACCGCAGCGATGAGCTTGCGCTTGCCGGGGTCAGCAACGCGCTTGCGGAGCAGCCAACGGATGGCGAAGTAGTGAATGACGAAGAGAACGCCGATGATGAGGTAGACCTCCACGCTGATCCCGAAGAACTGGGGTAGGAGGAGCATCGCCATGCCGCGAAGGTCTCACTTCGGCGCCTTGTACAAGGGCACCGTGCTACAGGGCTCGCCGAACATCAGGCTCTTCACCACCGGTAGCAGCTTCGCGCTCAGCTCTACATAGGCGTTCAGCGGTACCGGCAACTTGGTGCAACCCTTCACCACCACACGGGCGTTGCGGAAAGGCTCAATGTCCAGGTGATGAACGAAACGGGTGAACACCGCACGCTCCAGCTGGTCGGCATCGCCTTGCGTCACGAAGGCGGCGTGCGGTTGCAAGTGCGTCGCCACGAGCATGTAGGCCCAGGTCGGAATGATCGCATCCGCTGAGCAATGCACACTGACGAACTTCCCTTGGTATTGCGCCCAGTCGTGTTGCTTCACGAAGGCGCGCAGATCATCCTCCTTGAGCGCGATCTCCTGCCACAACAGCGGCTTCAGGTCGAAGACGACACGCTCGCCCACAGGGTAGATCTCCTCCAGGTCGAGGGTGATCAGTCCGCTTGATGCGACCTTGTTGACGATAGGCTCCTGCTCCATGGGAAGTTCCGTCCTCAAAGGTCGTGGATCGGACGGCGAACTCAGCAAGGCTCAGCGCGGCAACTTGCCACGTTGGATCACTTCCCGCAGCAGGTCCAGGGAGCGCGAGAGGTCGGCGGTGGGCGTGCCGGAGCCTGTGGCATCGCTCACCAGGCCTTGCAGGGCTGTTTCCAACTGCTCCACCGAGCGGCGCTTGTCGCGGTTCTCGCGTTCCATCTTCCGCAGCACCTCCTGGTATTCCTTCTCGCTCACCTCGAACGCATGCTCGGTGATGTGCTTGTCCTTTTCCAAGGTGTGGAAGGCCCGGTCCAGCGCTTCAATGAAGGCGCCCAGTCCGGGGTCGTTCAACTGGTCGGTGTTCAGGTGTCGATCGAGCAGACGCTGCAGGTGCTTGTGGCGAGGGGCGTTC
>JADZGG010000130.1 GCA_020854015.1 Flavobacteriales bacterium | reverse complement strand
CCGCGATCTATTTCACCGGCAACTCCCTCGGCCTTCAGCCCAAGGCCGCCGCCGAAGCGCTGAAGCAGGAGCTTGACGACTGGGCCCGCTTCGGGGTGGAAGGGCACTTCCTGGCCAAGCACGCTTGGTACAGTTACCACGATGAGCTCACCGCCAGCACAGCGCGCATGGTGGGCGCGTTGCCCGAAGAAGTGGTGGTGATGAACCAGCTCACGAGCAACCTGCATTTCCTGTTGGTATCGTTCTATCGCCCTTCGGGAAAGCGCGTGAAGATCCTCACCGAGACGCGCCCCTTCCCCAGCGATACCTATGCCTTCGCCTCGCAGATCGCTTTCCACGGCGCTGATCCGGACAAGGATCTCGTGGAAGTGCAACCGCGCGCCGGTGAACACACACTGCGTACCGAGGACATCGTGGCGCGGATCAACGAGCTGGGCGAGGAACTGGCCTTGGTCTGCTTCGGTGGCGTGAACTTCTACACCGGTCAGGCCTTCGACATGGCCGCGATCACCACCGCCGCGCATGCCGTGGGGGCGAAGGCCGGTTTCGACCTGGCGCATGCCGCGGGGAACCTTCACCTGAAGCTGCACGACTGGGGCATGGACTTCGCGTGCTGGTGCAGTTACAAGTACCTCAACAGCGGTCCGGGCAGCGTGGCCGGGGTTTTCGTGCACCAGAGGCACTTGGGGAAGAACCTGCCGCTCTTCGCGGGCTGGTGGGGCCACGACAAGGCCGAGCGCTTCAAGATGGAGCGTACCTTCAAGCCCATGCCCACGGCCGAGGCCTGGCAGGTGAGCAACGTGCCCGTGTTCAGCATGGCCGTGCACCGTGTGGCGCTGGAACAGTTCGATCGCGCAGGCATCGCGGACCTCCGTGCGAAGAGCGAGCTGCTCACCGCCTACCTGCAGTTCGTGCTGGAAATTGCAGCGAAGGAGACCGGCGCACAGATGGAGATCATCACGCCGAAGGATCCCGCACAACGCGGTTGCCAGTTGAGCATCCTTGCGCACGGCCACGGTAAAGCCTTGTTCAACAAGCTGACCGAGCGGGGTGTGATCGCCGACTGGCGTGAACCCAATGTGATCCGCGTGGCGCCCGTGCCGATGTATAACAGCTTTGAGGATGTGTACCGCTTCGGCGGGATCTTGAAGGACGCCTTGTCCAACGCATAACATGAGCAAGAAGAACATCACCATCGTCGGCGGCGGGCTCGTCGGCAGTTTGCTCACCGTGTTCCTTGCCAAGCGCGGGCACACCGTGAACCTCTTCGAGCGGCGTCCCGATCCACGCAAGATCAACGTCTACGCCGGGCGCAGCATCAATCTGGTGGTGAGCCACCGCGGCTGGACCGCCTTGAAGGCTGCCGGTGTCCACGAGGCCGTGGAGCGCATCGTGGTGCCGGTCTACGCCCGCTTGACGCCCGACCGCGACGGGAAGACCACCCGGTTGCCATACAGCATCGACGGACGCGCGATCCACAGCGTGAGCCGCGGTGAGCTGAACAAGGTGATGCTTACGGAGGCGGAGAAGTTCCCCAACGTGAAGATGCACTTCAACCACCGCTGTGCCGGTGTTCATCTGGATACGGGCACCTGCACCTTCGTGGATGAAGAGACCGGCCAGTCGAGCGCCGTGCCGGCGGATGTGGTCTTCGGCAGCGATGGTGCGCCCAGCGCCGTGCGCCAGGAGATGATGAAGGGCCGCTTCAACTTCAGCCAGAGCTTCATTGAGCACGACTACAAGGAGATCGCCTTCCCCAGCAATGCCGACGGCACCCCCAAGATGGATCCGCAGTGCCTGCACATCTGGCCGCGCCGCTACTTCATGATGATGGGCCTCGCCAACCAGGACGGCGGCTTCACCGGCACGCTCTTCATGCCGCACGAGGGCGAGTTCGCTTTCGGCAACATCAAGGATGAGAAGGACCTGATGCGCTTCTTCGAGGCGCACTTCGCGGACGCCATCCCCCTGATCCCCGACCTGGCCGAGCAGTACTTCCGCAACCCGCAGAGCAACCTCGCCATCATCCGCTGCGGCCCTTGGACGCACAAGGACAAGGTGGCGCTGATCGGCGATGCGGCCCACGCCATCGTACCTTTCTATGGCGAAGGCATGAACGCCGGCTACGAGGATTGCAAGGTGCTGAACGACCTGCTGAACGAGCACGGCGACGACAACTGGGGCATCGTGCTCGACGCGTACGGCAAGGCCCGCAAGCCCAACGGTGATGCCATCGCCGACCTCAGTCTCCGCAACTTCGTGGAGATGCGCGACCTGGTGGCGGACCCGCAGTTCATCCTGCGCAAGAAGATCGAAGGCCGCCTGCAGGCCAAGCATCCCGACAAGTGGATCCCGCTTTACAGCCAGGTGAAGTTCAGCGACATCGGTTACAAGACCGCCTGGGACGAGGGTCTGCGCCACGACCGCATCATGGAGCACGTGCTGGCCATGCCCGGCATCGCTGAGAAGTGGGAGAGCGAGGAGGTGGAGAAGAAGGCGTTGGAGTTGCTCGGGTCAAGCCTCCGTTAAGCTGCCCTGATGGTCATCATCGAACTGATCGGTCTCTTCATGATTGGCCGAATTTCCCTCAGGGTCTCACGTAGTGGACCCTGAGGTCGCTCCACTACCTTTGAAGAAGCCTACCCGAAGCCATGTCCAACGCGCCCTCATCACCAAGCTGAAGAAGAAGCTGGAGAAGGAGACCGATGCCAACGTGTTGAAGGCCATCGAGATCCTGTTGAAGGATGACACCAAGGTTGCGCGGATCCGCAGGCGCGTGACCGAGACGGCCATTCTCTCCAACGAGGCCATTGCGAAGGGCGAAGTTCATTCACCCGAAAAGGTGCGAAGCGAGATGCGGGAGATGATCGCTACGTACAAGGTCGGGAAGCCGAAGCGTAGTCGGCGGGCATGAGGGTGGTGGTTTCCGGACCTGCCAAGGCAAGGCTCCGGTCGCATCTGCAGTTCATTCTGTAGGTCTTCGATGAAGGCTTGGCCGAGCGCAAACTGAAAGAGATCTTGGACGGCATTGAGTACTTAGGCGAGCATCCGCGTTCCGGTCAGTTCGAACCATACTTGGATCACCTCGGTCAAGATCATCGACGCTGGGTGGTGGGCCACTACAAGTTGGTCTATCTGATCGAAGGGAGTACGCTTCACATCACGGATACATTCGATAGTAGACAGGACCCGGAACAGATGCATGGCTGAGCGGTCTCGGATCGAACCTTTCCCCCTCACCTTCGTCCAACCGCCGTTCGCGGCGGACCGGTGGAAGCAATGAATGAGCAGATAACGTTCACGGAAGTGTATCACCGCCACGCGCGGATGGTGTACAACGTGTGCCTGAACCACCTGCGCAATACCGAGGAGGCGAGCGAGGCCACGCAGGATGTCTTCCTTAAGGTGCACGACAAGCTCACCACCTTCCAAGGCGGCTCCGCGCTCCGCACCTGGATTTATCGCATCGCCATCAACACCTGCCTGGACCGGATCAAGGCCTCGCGGCGGAAGAAGCGCGCCTTCTTCGGCTTGACCCTTTCGTTGGGTGCGGAACCGGGTGCACACGATGTCCCGGTGTTCGATCACCCTGGAGTGCAACTGGAACGGCAGGAGCGGATGGAAGCGGTCTTCGGCCTCATTGACCGCTTGCCGGACAAGCAACGCACGGCGCTGTTGTTGAAGACCACCGAGGGCTTGAGTCAGGTCGAGATCGGCGAAGTGTTGGGGCTTTCCACAAAGGCCGTGGAATCGTTGCTGACGCGTGCCAGAGTGAACCTGAAGCAGCAACTGGACCGAACGAAGGATTCACCCTGAAGATGTCGTCCAAGCGATCGACCGCCATGAAGCACGATGAACTGATGGAGCTGTTGCACAGCGTGGAGCGCGTGGACCCACCGCCGTTCCTGCTGACGCGCATCGAGGCCCTGGTCGCGGAGCGCCGGCGTTCCTTGGTGCCGCGCTCGTGGTCCATGGCGGCGGGAGCCTTCGCCTTGGTACTGGTGGTGCTGAACGTGTTCGCGATCGGCGGCGGTGTGGAGCGGGTCCCCTCCGACCAAGCGGCCTTGCAGGACCTGAGCGCCACCTTTGGCCTCT
>JADZGG010000129.1 GCA_020854015.1 Flavobacteriales bacterium | reverse complement strand
GGACATGATCGAGATCGGCTCCTTCATCGGCCTGGCCGCCATGACGCGCAGCGAGATCACCATCAAGGACACCGGCTACGACCACCTGGGCGTGATCCCTGACGTGTTCCGCAAGCTTGGCATCGCGGTGGTGCGCAATGGCGACGACATCTTCATCCCCGCCCAGGAGCACTACACCATCACCAAGTTCATCGACGGCAGCAACATGATCGTCGCCGATGCGCCCTGGCCCGGGTTCACCCCCGACCTGCTGAGCATTGTGCTGGTGACGGCGATCCAGGCCAAGGGCAGCGTGCTGATCCACCAGAAGATGTTCGAGAGCCGCCTGTTCTTCACGGACAAGCTGATCGAGATGGGCGCGCAGATCACGCTCTGCGACCCGCACCGCGCCCTCGTGATCGGGCAGGACTTCCAAAGCTCCCTGCGCGGCATCCGCATGACGAGCCCCGACATCCGCGCGGGCGTATCGCTGCTCATCGCCGCCCTCAGTGCGGAAGGCACCAGCACCATCGACAACATCGAGCAGATCCGCCGCGGCTACCAGGACATTGAAGGTCGCCTCAACGCCATCGGCGCGCGGATCGAGCTGGTGGATTGATGGCATCCTGCGCCTGACTTGGCCAGCAAGATCCACAGCTTCCCCGAAGTCCGTCCTGCATCACTACCATAGGTCCTGCTACTTTCGTGGCATGAAGCTCATTCTCCGCAGCGCCGTTCTGAGCGCATTGCTCCTTCCCGTGCTGGTCAGCGCACAACAGCGTCTTGGTGGTGTTGCGGTCGGCCAGGTGGCGCCCGAGATCGCCATGAAGAGCCCGGCGGGGGATACGCTCAAGCTGAGCCAGCTGCGTGGCAAGGTGGTGCTGATCGACTTCTGGGCCAGCTGGTGCCGTCCCTGTCGCATGGAGAACCCGCATGTGGTGAGCGCCTGGAAGCACTACAAGGACGGATACTACACCAAGGGTAACGGCTTCGAGGTGTTCAGCGTGAGCTTGGACCGGGCCGGTGCCGCAGCGGCGTGGAAGCAGGCCATTCAGACCGATAGCCTGGCGTGGAAATGGCACGTGGGCGCCGTGGACGATGGGAACAATCCTGCGGCCAATCAGTATCAGGTCCAGTTCATCCCCACCAACGCTGTGATCGATGGCGAAGGCAAGGTGCTGGCCACCGATGTGCATGGACCGGCCTTGGAACAGCTGTTGGACGGACTGGTCGAGAAGGACCCGGCGCGCATCGCTGAAATGGAGAAAGCCCGCAAGGGCGGCACCAAGCTCCCAGGCGGCAAGTCCGTGAAAAAGGTCAAGAAGGAAAAGGCCGCCAAGAAGTCCTGATCAACAGCCCCCAACCCGGCACGATGATCGCTGGGAGCGGAGGCACACACCTATTTTTGCAGCATGTTCAGTAGCACCCTCATGAAGAAGACCCAGGTCGCCCTTGTTGCGGGCGTTGCCCTCTTGGCCATCTACGGTTTCACGGCTCGCATGGGCATGGGCGGAGACCCGAAAGTGGGCACCAACGTGGGTGACAAGGCTCCCGAACTGGCCTTCATGAACACCGACAGCACCAAAGTGCTGAAGCTCTCGGAGCTGCGCGGCAAATACGTGCTGATCGACTTCTGGGCCAGCTGGTGCGGCCCCTGCCGTCGCGAGAACCCCAGCGTGGTGGCGGCTTACAACAAGTACAGCAAGGCCAAGTTCAAGGAAGGCAAAGGCTTCGAGGTGTACAGCGTCAGCTTGGACAAGAGCCGCGACGCTTGGAAGAAGGCCATTGATGCCGACAAGCTGAACTGGAAGTTCCACGTGAGCGACCTGGCCGCATGGAGCAGTGAACCGGCCCGCTTGTACGGCGTGCACTCCATTCCAGCAAGTTTCCTCGTTGACCCCAACGGCATCATCATCGCCAAGAACCTGCGCGGTGAAATGCTGGACATGGAGATGGACAAGCACGTCAAGAGCTTCTGATCGCTCCCCCTTTTCGATTCCGAACCCCTGCCCTTACGGTGGGGGTTCTTCCATTCCGCGCATCCGTCCACTTCCCTGTCAAATTGTCCCCACCTTCGCGCCCGGCATTGAAGTTGAACCATGCGCAATCCCTTTAGAAAAGACCGTAGATCCATGTCGGACCGCCCACAAGCCGCCCCAGAAGCCGAGGCCGCTGCCAATTCTGCTGCGCAGAACCTGCCATTCGATGCCGCCAATGAGGCCGCCAAGGACCCCCTGACCCTGGCCAGCGAAGCGGCTGCCGAGCATGTGATGCACGATGCCGAGGACAACGGACGCGAGGATGTCTACGCCTTGCAAGCCCAGCTCGATGCCGCACAGGCCGAAGTGACCGAACTGAAGGACCGCTGGCTGCGCCTGAACGCCGAGTTCGACAACTTCAGGAAGCGCAGTGCCAAGGAACGAATGGAGCTGATCCAGTTCGCTGGCGAGAACGTGCTGAAGAACGTGATCCCCGTGGTGGACGACATGGAGCGCGCCATCGCCAACAATGCGAAGACCGAGGATGTGGCTGTGGTGAAGGAGGGTTTCCACCTGATCCATTCCAAGTTACTGCACATCCTTGGCGCACAAGGCGTGAAACCGCTGCCGAGCAAACAAGGCGATGCGTTCGATGTGGACCACCACGAGGCCATCACCAAGGCCCCCGCTCCCGCACCTGCCCTGAAGGGCCGCGTGATCGATGTGATCGAGAACGGATACACCCTGCACGACAAGGTGATCCGTTACGCCAAAGTGGTGGTGGGTGAATAGTTGAACCTGTAGCGTCGTTCCGTCTTCCGGCGAGCGTCCCGCGCAATGAGCAAATCAGACCCTTACGTCGTTCTTGGCGTTGACCGCAAGGCCACGGCGGACGAGATCAAGAAGGCCTACCG
>JADZGG010000128.1 GCA_020854015.1 Flavobacteriales bacterium | reverse complement strand
TCACCGGCAACGTGCACATGGAAGGGCTGCACGTGCTGGAGGCGAAGGCGGATACGGTCTTCGTCCACATCAACGCCATCGATGTGAACACCACGCTCTACAAGATGTGGAGCGGTCTGTACGAGATCACCTCCGTTACCATCGACGGTCCTTTCCTGCGGATCATCCAGAGCGGCGACCGCTTCAACTTCAGCGACCTCTCGGACCGCTTCGCATCCGATACGGCGGCTGCACCGGAGCCGGATGATGGCCCACCCGTGCGCTATGCGGTGCACAACATCACGCTCAGCAACGGCACGTTGGATTACCTCAGCGACCTGTTGCCCGGGCCCTTGCGCGTGCGCTCCTTCCAGTTCAGCAGTCCGGGTGTGGCTTGGGACAAGCCACTGGTGGAAGCCCTGGCCAGCCTGGCTTTGATGAACGGAAGCACCTTGAAGACCGAGGCCAGCTTCGACCAACAGAGCATGAAATACCAGGTGCATGCGGACCTGGACAAGGTGCCCTTGAAGATGCTGAAGCCTTATGTGCAGCCTTATCTGCGCATCAGCGCGCTCACAGGCATGCTTCAAGCGGACCTGCACGTGCGTGGCAACGGGAACGACCCGCTCGATGTTGGATTGAAAGGGAACATGCAGTTGCACGATGCGGAGCTACTGGACCCGAAAGGCGTGAAGCTCTCCGGCCTGGGTCGTATGGAGGTGGTCATCGACACCATCGACATCAAGAAAGAGCTGTACCGCATCCGCCGCTTCACGTTGGATGAACCCTATGCGTTCTACGAGATGTATGATGAAGGCGATAACTGGACGCGCCTGCTGGCAGAGGATACGGTGGCCAGTTCGTTAGCCGCGGAAGAGGAACTGGGCTACGACCCCATGAACCCTTTCAGCATGTTGGTCCATTACGCGAAGGATGTGGCGGCCAGCTACACCAATGGCAACTACAAGGTGGACTCACTGGGCATCGGCAAGGGCACGGTGATCTTCAATGACTACACCTTGCAGAACACCTTCCACTACGAGCTCTCCGACCTGTCCATCCGCGCGGACGGCATCAACTCCAAGCAGGACAGCATCACGCTCTTCGCGCATTCCGCTCTGAACGGCAACGGCACCTTCGATGCGCGTGCGGACCTTGACCCGGCCACGTTCCGCAACATGCATTTCAGTTACACGATCGATCGGTTGGGCATGCCGGACTTCGGGCCGTACACCGTCTTCTTCCTTGCGCACCCCATCCTCAGTGGCACAACGCATTTCACCTGTGAAACGCACATCGTCAACAACAAGCTCGTCAGCAAGAACCACATCCTGGTGGAGGACTTCCAGTTCGGTCGCAAAATGGATGTGAGCACCGCCTACCAACTGCCCATGCGGCTGGCGGTCTCCTTGCTCAAGGACAAGGACGGCAACATCGAACTGGACCTGCCTGTTGAAGGCGACCTCGATGATCCGGAGTACAAGGTGATGCCCATCGTATGGCAGGTGTTGAAGAACCTGATCGTGAAAGCGGTGAGCGCGCCGATCAACCTGCTGAGCCGCGCCTTCGATGCCGACGAAGAGGACCTGAAGTCCGTGCGTTTCCTTCACCTGCAGGAAGACCTTACCGGCAAGCAGGAAAAACCCTTGAACACCCTGGCCCGTGTAGCCGCTTCGAAGCCTGAGCTCAAGATCGAACTGGTTCAGGCCGGAGACAAGACCGGTGAAGAGGAAGCCTACGCCCTGCTGATGGCCCGCTCCGCGTTCCTCGCCGACAGCACGGGGACCACGGTGGATCTGCCCCGCATCGGACTGGAGGAAAAGGTGCGCACCATCGACATCAAGTCACCCGGCTTCACGGCTTGGATGGACAAGCGCATGGGCCCAAGCGGGGAACCGATCCAGAAGCGCTGCATGCAATTCGTCGGTGTTGCCAATGCGAAGGCTGAGGTGGAACGGCTCTGGACAGCCCGCAAGCTGCTGCTGGAAACCTACCTGACCAAGGAGAAACAGCTTCCCGCCGGCCGGATCACAGTACGCGATGCGACCCCGGACGACAAGCTTGCCACCAGCGGACAGCCGTACTTCGAGGTGAAGTACGGTAGCGCGCCGGATCAGGAATAGCGCTCCCTCATAGGAACCGCTCCAGCCAGGTGTCCTTCAGTGGGACCCTGAAACGACGGTCCAGATCTCCCTTGGTCGTGATCAGGTCATCGAAAACCAATGTATCGGCGTGAAGCACACCCTCGTCCAGGAGATCATCGATCTCTTCCACCCGGCACGTGCGTGGCGCGTCTTCCAATTCGTAGACCACCACCATGCGATCGGTCAAGGGACGGCCCAGTTCCTTTTCCAGCCGCTGCACGAAATGAACGCTCTTGTCGATGCTGCACCCGCTGGCCCTGGCCTGCTCTTCGTCCACGGCGATCACGAGGAAGTGACCATGCAACACTTCCACCGCCGCATCCAACGGAGCACCATGGGCCGCCCATCCGCTGGTGAATGAAGCACCACGATCGGCGATCAACGCGACCTCGGTCGGGTTGAACGGTTGGGCGCTTTTGTAGATCCACACCCGTGCATGCGCGGGCATGGAGGTCAGAAGGGTGGCTGGTGCGATCATGGCGAACGAGAGGATGATACAAAGGTCGTCACAGGAGCGGGCTGCGCTACCGATCGTGCAAATGTTCCCATCGTACCCTTCATCCCGTGTCGAACGGTGAACATCGTTGCTGGCCAGCGTGCCCGATCAAAAGCGCCGTACCATCTTTGGACTCCATTCCCCGAACCCCGTGAAGCAAAGCCTCGTCCTGTTCAGTGCGTTCCTTCTGTCATCCTTGGCCAACGCTCAGGAAATGACACCATCGGACGGCCCCCTCTGGTTGCGCAACGCTGCCATCAGCCCCGACGGCCAGACCATCGCCTTCTGCTACCAGGGCGATATCTGGCGTGTGCCGACCGCCGGTGGCGATGCAGTGCCGCTCACGACCAACGAGGCCTTCGACTACGCTCCCGTGTGGAGCCACGATGGCAAGCAGCTCGCCTTCGCCAGCATCCGCCACGGCAATGCGGATGTGTTCGTGATGGCCGGCAACGGTGGCGTTCCCACACGGCTCACGTTCCACAGCACGGGTGAGATCCCCATGGACTTCACCGTCGACAACGCGAACATCATCTTCTACGGTGGACGCCAGGACGACGTGCGCAACCAGCAGTTCCCCGTAGGCGGGCTGGGTGAACTGTACACGGTTCCGACCAAAGGCGGGAGGCCCTTGCGTGTAAGCACCATCGCCATGCAGGCCGCCCGCTACAACCCCGCAGGCACACTGATCGCCTACCACGACCGCAAGGGTTACGAGGACAACTACCGCAAGCACCACACCAGCAGCGTAACGCGCGACATCTGGACCTTCAACCCTGCCACGCAGGAATACAAGCAGCTCAGCACCTTCAGCGGCGAGGACCGCAACCCGGTCTTCAGCAAGGACGGCAACACCATCTACTACCTCAGCGAAGAGAAGGGGTCGTACAACATCCACAAGATGCCCGCCTCGGGGGGTGCGAGCACCCAGGTCAGCACCTTCACCGACCACCCCGTACGCTACCTGAGCATGAGCGACGGCGGTGTGCTCTGCTTCAGCTACCGCGGCGAACTGTACACCATGACCGACGGCGGCCAGCCGAAGAAGGTGGCGATCCGTGCCAACACCGACGGCCGTTACGACCCGGTAACAGTTAAGAGCGTGAACGGCGATGCGAACGACATGGCCGTTTCCTCCAATGGCAAGGAAGTGGCCTTCGTGCATCGCGGGGAAGTGTTCGTGACCTCGGTGAAAGAGGGCACCACACGCCGCATCACCAACACACCGGAACAGGAGCGCTCCGTGGGGTTCAGCCCAGACGGCCGTACCATCCTCTACGCCACCGAACGCAACGGCAGCTGGGACCTGTACACCACCACCATCGTTCGCAAGGAGGAACCCTACTTCTTCAATGCCACCTTGCTGAAGGAGGAAGCGCTGCTCAGCACGCCTACGGAAGAGTTCCAACCCATGTACTCGCCCGATGGCAAAGAGGTGGCCTTCCTGGAGGAGCGCACATCGGTTCGTGTGTTGAACATCGCGAGCAAGGCCGTTCGCACAATTGTGCCCGCCAACAAGAACTACAGCTATGCGGATGGTGATCAGTGGTACGCATGGAGCCCTGACAGCAAGTGGTTCCTGGTGGAGTTCCTGCACGACGATCAGTGGATCACACAGTGCGGATTGGTGAGCGCAGAAGGTGGTAAGGAG
>JADZGG010000127.1 GCA_020854015.1 Flavobacteriales bacterium | reverse complement strand
CCACGGCCATGCCCAAGGCCCCACCGATGCTTGTGCTGCTGTGGCCCACACCGAAGGTGTCGTATTCGCTCTCGCTGCGCTTTGGGAAGCCGCTAATGCCACCGTGGATCCGGTTCGTGTGGAACACCTTCCGGCGCCCGGTGAGGATCTTGTGCCCATAGGCGTGGTGCCCCACGTCCCACCCCAGCTGGTCATAGGGCGTGTTGAAGACGTAGTGCAAGGCCACAGTGAGTTCCACAACCCCGAGACTGGCTCCGAAGTGGCCTCCCTTCACGCTCACCACGTCGATGATGAAGTTCCGCAACTCCTGGCACACCTGTTCAAGCTGGTCTTCGGACAGGGTCCGAAGGTCGGCCGGTAGGTCGATGCGGTCGAGGAGGGGGTAGGTGGGCGCGGGATCGGGCATCGCAGGGGGCGGGTCCGTGATGAACAAAGGTAGAAAGCAGATGGTTCGCAGGGGGCTCGCTGCTGAACGGTGGACAGCGGTTGATCCGTATGCCCGATCCTTGCCGACATTTCGCGACCTTGTCCACATGAAGTGGCTGAACATCCTCGGCATGGTGCTGCAGTTCCTGTCGTTCTGGTGCGCCGCGCCCGAGCTGCTGGGCGAGAGCACCATGCGTCGCTTGGAGACCGGCATGACCCGGTTCGTGGCGCGACTGCCGGTGATCATCGTGTTCGGTGGGATGCTCCTCTATGCCGCAGGCATGGGCATCTTCGGGCTGGTGGAAGGCTTGCGGGCGAGCCGGGGGGAGAGCGTCCCGTTGGATCCAACCAGTTACTACGTCTTCGTCGGGATCGGCATGGCCGTCTACCTGACCTTCATGGTCGTGCACAAGCGGGTGCTGGCCTGGCTCGAAACACGGTTGGCGGGTCCCTTGGTACACAAGCTCGTCGCCAGTGCGGACGCCCGCCGGAACGCGCTGGTGCTCGGCGCCGTTCTGCTTACGACTGGATTTCTGCTGCAGCTGGTGGTAGCGCTCGTGGACTGACCCGAAATGGCGGCCGCTCCCTTTCCGGTTCACCCGTTCGGAGCACCGCCTATGGTGATGAGCGTAACCTAGCTCTTCTTCAAGAAGGCATCCCAACCCTGCGCCGTTAACGGGTGCACGCCACCCTGCTTATCCACCAGGTGCATGCCCTCGGAGGCGTGCGTCATGTGGCCGATCACCGTCAGGTTCGGGTTGCCCTTGATCTTGTCGTAGTCGGCTTGGGCCACGGTGAAAAGCAGCTCGTAGTCCTCGCCACCGCTCAGCGCACACACCGAAGGATCCAGGTTGAAGTCGCGCGCCACCTGATAGGTCGCGGGATCGATCGGCAGCTTCTCATCGAACAGCTTCACGCCGGTGTTGCTCCGTCGGCACAAGTGAATGGTCTCGCTCGCCAGCCCGTCACTGATGTCGATCATGCTGGTGGGCTTCACTTCCAGCTCGCGCAACAATGCAATGATGTCTTTGCGGGCCTCCGGCTTCAACTGGCGTTCCAGGATGTAGTCGTGCCCTTCCAGATCGGGCTGTGCGCCGGTCTCCTTGAACACGAGCTTCTCGCGCTCCAGCACCTGCAGTCCCATGAAGGCCCCACCCAGGTCGCCGGTCACCACCAGCAGATCATGTTCGCGCGCACCATCGCGGTACACGATGTCGCCCGGCTTCGCCGCACCGATCGCCGTGACACTGATCACCAGGCCGCTGGTATTGCTGCATGTATCGCCACCCACGAGGTCCACGCCATAGTGCTTGCAGGCCAACAGCATCCCTTCGTACAGTTCATCCACGGCCTCCACGGGGAAACGGTTGCTTATGGCCAAGGCCACCAACACCTGTCGGGGTTCCGCGTTCATGGCGTACACATCGCTGAGGTTCACGACCACGGCCTTGTAGCCCAGGTGCTTCAACGGCATGTAGGAAAGATCGAAATGGACACCCTCCACAAGCATGTCCGTCGTGACCACTTGGTGCAGACCTTGGGGGTCGATGATCGCTGCATCATCACCGATGCCCTTCATGGATGAGGGCAGTTGAAGCTGGATGCGCGAGGCGAGGCGCTCGATGAGTCCGAACTCGCCGATGGCGGAGAGCTCGGTGCGGGAGGGAGTGTCGGACATGCGGTTCAAGCCGCAACACGTTGGAAGCTGCGGGAGCGCAAAACTACTCGGACAGCACCTGCCTCACTGCTTCACGAAGCGCAGCACCGTGTGTCCGGCATCCGGAAGCACAAGGAAGTGAACGCCAGGGGCCAAGCTCGAAATGTCCAATTCCGCGCGACTTCCCGGAACGGTCCAGAGCTCCAGTGTCCGACCCACCGCATCCACCGCACGCACGGATCCGCCGATCGGCGAAGCTCCTTCAAGTACAATGCGGTCAGTGGCCGGGTCCGGGTCCAACTTGAACGGGCTTGACGACGAAGGTTCCACGTCGATCCCGGTGATCGTGTAGAAGAGGCTATCTCCACAAGCGGCTGTCTGTCCCAAAACCTCCTTCCGGTACTCCGCCTCGTTCAGTGGATCGGTCGCCAGCCAGTTGTTGTTGCGGATCGGCGGCACACCGGGTAGCGCCGGGTAGAACGAAGGGAACACGTAGCTGAAGAGAGTGGCGTCGGTCGGTTCCGTGGTGCCCGCCGGGAGCACAACGCCTTTGACCTGGTTGCCGAAGGCGAAATGGCCCGTGCCCTGCAAGCTGTATAGTCCCAACAGCGCCGAGGTGGTGTCGGTCACCTGGTTGCCGATGAAGTTCTGGTGGTCCGAAGGAGGCGTCGTGCCCATGAAGATGCCGTACAGTTCGGCGCGGTTGCGGAAGAACATGTTGTTCGGCCCGTTGATGCCATGGCTGTCATCGATCACCACGTTCTGCACCACATTGCCCTCGAACAGATTCATGTAGGGGTAGTTGCCATGCAACACCGCATCACCGGCGGCATCGGTGGGAAGGGGGAAGGCCGACCAAAATGGCGCGGTACTGTGGTTGTACGCGAACACATTCCCATTGGCGCCGGCCTGCAGGATCATGGAATGTCGCAAATGCTCGAAGGTGTTGCGGTGGATGTAGCAATCGCCAGCGGTGAAATCCACCAGCACGCCGTAGCCTTTGCCACCATCCGAATAGTCGTGCGCATCCTTGAAGGAGGAGTTCTTCACGGTGATCCGCGCAGAACGGAAGATGTCGACGTGCGCGTAGTTGCACAACTCGCCGACCACACCGCTCAGGCTGCAATCCACCGCGTTGTTGAAGAAGATGTTCGCTACTTGCAGGGTGGACGCATCCTCCCGCTGGATGCCCAGGCAACGCAGATGCACCTGCCTCCGGGGGGTGAGCTTGTTGATCGATACCACTGCCGTGTAATTCCGGCGTAAGGGTCGGTTCACCGCCACCGTGGTGCTGTTGATCACCGCCATCACCTGAACGATCTGGCCTGTCTGACCAACGCTCCACCAATCGTTCACCAACGTGCTATCATCCGTGGCGATCAAACGCAACCAATCGCCTACTGCGATCATAGACGTCTGGTTCACCGTGAGGGTCGTAGAACCCTGCATCAACGAGGAGGAGGTCACAACGCCCAACGGTGCCTCCCCTCCTGATATGGTGATCCCATGTCCTCCGTTCCCAGGGGCAAGGATCAAGCGCGCCAGTGGTGTTCCGAGCAAAGGGTCCACTTCGCCCTGCAGAATGATCGAATCCGGCAGCACAATGGTCTGCGCGAAACGGTAGTCCCCGGCAGGGATCAACACTTCTCCCGGCCCACCCAAGGCGGCAATGGCGTCGGTCAGCGCCTGGTCGCAAGGCAACGCACCCGTCGAGTCCGCACCGAATGCGATGAGCGACACGCTCTGGGTCGGTACGAAGGCCGCGCTGGAACCCGGCTGCGACCAATCGGTGAGACGATCGGAGGGGATCATTTGGGCGCTAGCAAACAGGGGCGCCAATGCGGCCAAGGCCAGCACTGACCGCCCGGCGGTTCTTGTTCCCTTGGACATGATGACCGAAGGTAGACACAACGCCAGCCCAAGCCTGTCCCTGTGAACGGCCACCGGCAACAACCTTTTAGACCCTGAAGTGTTCCACTGCCAACCCATTGCCCCCAGTTAATTGGGCCGTACCTTTGCCCTGCATTCCTGTTTAGACTCATTCTAAATAAGAGCGAAACCGATGATCAAGGTCAGTGAGAACGCGAAAGCGGAGGTCACCAAACTCCTCGGAATGGAAGGCCGCGGACCCGACCACTTCGTACGCGTAGGCGTGAAAGGCGGCGGATGCAGCGGCCTGATGTACGACCTCGATTTCGACAACGAAATGAAGGACGGCGACAAGGTCTTCGAGGACAACGGCGTGAAGGTGGTGGTGGACAAGAAGAGCCTGCTCTACCTCCTCGGCACCACCCTCGATTTCAGTGGAGGCCTCAACGGCAAAGGCTTCCAGTTCGTGAACCCCAACGCCAACCGGACCTGCGGGTGCGGAGAAAGCTTCAGCATCTAAGGATGGCACCGACGTCTCCAAAACGCACCCGTAGCGTCGACCCAACGGGTCGACCTACCCAGTTCTAGCCACTCGCTATCCCATGGCACAAGACACCGACGATATCCTCCGCGAGGTCACCGAGAAGGAGTACGCCTACGGCTTCGTGACCGACATTGAGAGCGAGAAGGCCGCGAAGGGCTTGAACGAGGACATCGTTCGCTTCATCAGCGCGAAGAAGAACGAGCCCGAGTGGATGTTGGAGTGGAGGCTGGAGGCCTACCGCCTGTGGCTGAAGATGGAGGAGCCGCACTGGGCGCATGTGCACTACCCCAAGATCGACTACCAGAACAGCTACT
>JADZGG010000126.1 GCA_020854015.1 Flavobacteriales bacterium | reverse complement strand
GGTCAGGCCGCCGTGTTCCCCTTCGGTGGAACGCCTGGCTATTCGGTATTGTGGGATCCGCCGCCGGGTGGTGGTCAGGGAACGAACATCGCAACGGGCCTCTGCATCGGCCAGTACACGGTGACGATCACTGATGCGAACGGCTGCGATACCACCACCACCTTCCAAGTGGATCCGTTCACACCGATCACTCCGAACCTGAGCAGCACACCCGTCTCGTGCAGCAACGCCTGTGATGGCACCGCGACCGTCGGGCCCACTGGAGGAGAGCAGCCGTACGCCTACACCTGGGCCCCTGTTCCACCGGTCGGACAAGGGACACCATCGGTAAGTGGATTGTGCGCGGGTGTCTGGAGCGTCACCATTTTCGATGCCTCAGCCTGCGACACGACCATCACCGTATTGATCACCGGTCCGGCGCCGCTTGATCCATCTGCAACGGTGCAGAACGTGCAATGCGCTGGTGCATGCGATGGATCCATCGTATTGAACACGCAGGGTGGAACGCCGAACTACCAATACACTTGGGCACCTGTGCCGCCGAACGGCCAAGGAACGAACACGGCCACGGACCTTTGTCCCGGCGTGTGGAACGTGACCATCACGGATGCGAACGGTTGCGACACGACCCTCTCATACACGATCACGGAACCGGCAACGCTGACAAGCACAACGAACGTCGTTCAGAGCCAATGCCAGGTCTGTATCGGCTCCATCCTGATGAACACCGCTGGTGGTTCAGGTACCTACACCTACACCTGGGGGCCACCCTTGAATCTGGTCACCACCGACCCCTTCGTGCAGAACCTCTGCGCGGGCGTTTACACCGTGACGGTGCAGGATTCCCTGGGCTGCAGCCTTGCTTTCGCGATCCCGGTCTCGGACAGCAACGGCGAAGTGTTGACCATGAGCAATGGCATCACCTCGTGCCCGAACATATGTGATGGCACGGTGGCCGTGAGCTTCGCTTGCTCCGCACCAACATGCTCCATTCAATGGAGCGATGGCTTGGGCAATACACTACCGAACGTGACCGATACGCTCACGGGGTTGTGCGATGGCATCTACCTCGTCCAGGTCACGAACGGCGATGGCTGCTTGAGCATCGACACGGCCGTCGTCACAACGCCGACGCTCCTTACTGCGGCCATCAGCAGTTCGCCCGTGAGCTGCAGTGGGCTGTGCGATGGAACGGCTGCGATCGGTTTGAACGGCGGACAGACGCCCTATGTCATCACGTGGTCGCCAACGCCGGGCGCTGGTCAAGGAACGCCGTTCGCAACAGGTCTTTGCCCGGGCGTGTACTCCGTGCTGATCGCTGATGGAGGAGGATGTGACACGACCTTCACCGTGCTCATCACATCGCCGACAGCGTTGCAACCGAACGCGGTGTTGCAGGACATCTCCTGCGCCGGGCAATGCGATGCGGACATTACGCTCGCCACCACCGGAGGTTCGGGTACGTACACCTACACCTGGTCTCCTGTTCCTCCGAACGGCCAAGGCAATTCACAGGCCACGGATCTTTGCGCAGGCACATGGAACGTGGTGGTCGCCGACGGAGCCGGTTGTGATACCACGCTCACGTTCATCATCGCCGATCCGCAACCACTGTCTCTCTCGGTGTCGGCGACGCCAAGTCAATGTCAGGTCTGCAATGGCACGGCCACAGCATCGCTTTCAGGTGGTACTGGTTCCACAACGATCAACTGGACCGATGCGGGAGGAACAACGATCGGTTCCGGGGCCCAGGTCACCGGTCTGTGCGCAGGGTTCTACACCGCCACTGCGGTGGACGCGAACGGATGTTCCACCCAAGCCACGGTTGCAGTGTCCGATGCCGATGGTGAAGTGTTGACGATGGTGGATGGTCAGACGCTGTGCGCGGGTTCATGTGATGCACAGGTGGGTGTCGTCTTCACCTGCAGCAACGGACCGTGCACGATCCAATGGACCGATGGCCTCGGCGCGGTGATCGGCACGAACGTGTTCGACGTGAGCAACCTCTGCGCGGGCGACTACTATGTGCAGGTCATCAACGGCGATGGTTGCGCAACGATCGACACGGCCTCGGTCATTCCTTCGACGCAGATCATTCCCAACATCAGCTCAACTCCTGAGTCGTGCGCTGGTGCCTGCGATGGTACAGCGACGGCAGGTCCTGTCGGTGGCGTGGGTCCTTACATTTTTACATGGACACCAGCTCCTCCGATCGGTCAGGGAACGCCCCAGGCGGCTGGTCTTTGCCCCGGCGTTTACGATCTGCTGATCGAAGATCAGAGCGGATGTGACACCACGGTCTCGGTGCTCATCCTCGGTCCCCAGCTGATCACGGCCGCGGTGGATCAGAGCGATGTGAGCTGCAATGGTGCATGCGATGGAAGCATCGCTATTAACGCTCAAGGTGGGACCGGAACCCTGACCTACACGTGGAGCCCGGCGCCTCCTATCGGTCAAGGTACGAACGTCGCTGACAGCTTGTGCGCTGGAACGTGGTCCGTGACCATTGCGGATGCGAACGGTTGCGACACGACGCTCATATTCCAGATCACAGAGCCACAACCGTTGAGCCTTTCCACTGCCAGCACGCAGAGCGCCTGCGGCCAGTGCATCGGAACGGCCGCTGCCACTCCAACGGGGGGCACCGGTCCATACCTCTACTCATGGAGCCAGAACGGTGGCGTGTTCAGCACCGACAGCCTGGCCACGGGTCTTTGCGCCGGACTGTACGATGTGGAT
Organism: Flavobacteriales bacterium; assembly: GCA_020854015.1. Classification (GTDB taxonomy): domain Bacteria; phylum Bacteroidota; class Bacteroidia; order Flavobacteriales_F; family PHOS-HE28; genus PHOS-HE28. The sequence continues at coordinate 9,712 of JADZGG010000126.1, read as the reverse complement.
GTGACGGATGCGAACGGCTGCACCGCCAGCACGAGCGTGCCAGTGACGGATGCTGACGGCGAGCTGCTCAGTGCAACGAACGGCCTGACATCCTGCCCCGGCGAATGCGACGGTGAAGTGAGCGTAGCGTTCGCCTGCGGCATTCCCACCTGCAGCATCATCTGGTTCGATGCGCAGAGCAACGCGTTCAACGAACCGGGCAACGTGCTCGACAGCCTGTGCGCGGGAACCTATTTCGTGCAGGTGACGAACGGTAACGGCTGTATCAGCATTGATACGGCATTGGTGGTCGAGCCAACGCCGATCGTGGCGAACCTGAGCACAACACCCGCCCGCTGCGCCGGCTCCTGCGATGGCTCGGCCACGGTAGGTCCGACCGGCGGCGTTGGCAGCTACACGTATCTGTGGGATCCCGTTCCACCGCTTGGGCAGGGTACGCCACAGGCTTCGGGGCTCTGCGCCGGGGTATGGTCCGTCACCGTTACGGATTCGATCGGGTGCAGCATCGTGGTGCCGGCCTTGATCCTGGAGCCTCAGCCCATCTCGGTATCGGCAACGATCACACCGGTCACCTGCAATGGTGCGTGCGATGGCGGTGTGGATGTGGTGGTGCAGGGCGGTACAGGACCTTTCACGCTCACCTGGTCCCCGCAGCCGCCCATCGGGCAGGGTACCGCCTCGATAGACAGCCTCTGCGCGGGTGACTGGACGTTGACGGTCATGGATGTGAACGGATGCGATACCTCGGTCACCTTCACCCTTGTTGAACCTCCGGTCCTTCTGGCCGCTGTGAACAAGACGGGCAATCTCTGCTATGGCGATTGCCAGGGAACGGCGACAGCCTTGGTCTCCGGTGGTGTTCAACCCTATTCGCTCAGTTGGACCATATCAGGCGGAGTGCCGGTGGCGCAGGACACTACTGCGATCGGAGGACTCTGTGCCGGTGATTACCTCTTCGTGGTCACCGACTCGAACGGATGCACGCTGAGCACACCATTCACCATCACACAAGGCGTTCCGATCGATGGTGCGCTCGTGTTCAGCAATGAAACCTGCCTGGGACCGTGCGATGCTACGGCAACAGTGAACCCCACTGGTGGTGTAGGTGTGTTCACCATTCTGTGGCAGCCCCAGCCTGGCGGAGGGCAGGGCACGACCAACGCTACCGGGCTCTGTCCGGGCAACTGGAGCGTGACCATCACGGACACGTTGGGTTGTGACACCACGCTCAACTTCACCATCCTGCCGTTCACGCCGATCCTGCCGAACGCCACCGTACAGAATGTGCTGTGCAACGGCGCTTGCAATGGTTCCATTCAGTTGGCGCCGACCGGAGGCCTTGGTGGTTACGTGTACGATTGGTCGCCGGTGCCACCGAACGGTCAAGGCACTTCCAGTGCTACAGGACTGTGTCCTGGATCTTGGAGCGTGACCATCGCGGACAACGTGGGTTGCGACACCACGATCACCTTCACCATCACAGAGCCTGATACCTTGCTGGTCACGGTGGATCTGGTCGTGGAGGCTAGCTGTGCCACGGCCAACGACGGAGCCATCGACATCACCATCACCGGCGGCACGCAGGCCTATACCATTGCTTGGACCGGACCCGGCTTCAGTAGCGCACAGGAAGACATCAGCGCGCTCTTGCCAGGCTTGTACACCGTGACGGTCACGGATGCCAATGGCTGCCAGACCACCTTGCCGATCACGGTGAACGCGCTCGTGACGGTGGTGGCCGATGCCGGTCCGGATCTCTCACAATGTGAACAGATCGCCATTGTCCTGGATGGCAGTGCGAGCCAGGGCGGCACGAGCTATCAATGGACGAATACATTAGGTGTTGTTGTCGGGAACACAGCCGTGCTTCCGATCGGCACCTTGCCTGGTGGCTCGTACACGTTCATCCTTACGGTGAGCGACGGTCCTTGCAGCGATGTGGATTCGGTGACGGTGAACGTGCTGGCCTTGCCGATCGCGGACGCCGGTCCTGACCTCACGATCATCGGTTTCGGTGAGGTCACTCTGGGTGGTTCACCGAGCGGTCCATCGGGCAGCTCCTTCATCTGGGTGCCGGACAGCCTGTTGAACGCCCCGACCGTCCCCAACCCGACCACATCGCCACTGGAGACAGCCTGGTACACCTTGACCGTAACGGCACCCAACGGCTGCATCGATTCGGATTCGGTGCTCGTGACAGTGGTGCCGGAGATCACCATCCCGAGCGGCTTCACGCCCAACGGTGACGGCTGGAACGACGGCTGGCAGATCGATCTGATCGGCATGTTCCCCGAGTGCGAGGTGGAGATCTACAACCGCTGGGGCGAACTGCTCTTCAGTAGCGTCGGATACAAGGTGCCCTGGGACGGCCGCTACAGCGGTGGTCTGGTGCCTGTCGGTACATACTACTACGTGATCAAGCTCAACGATCCGAAGTTCCCGGAGGCCTACACTGGTCCGCTCACCGTGATCCGCTAACCCATGAGGACGATGCGAACCCTTTCGATCATTCTGGCCACCATGCTGGCCGGGATCAAGCTGTACGCACAGCAGCTTCCTCAGCTCACGCAGTACGTGAGCCAGGACTACCTGTACAACCCTGCGGTGGCCGGCAGCCGTCCTTGGTTCGAGCTGCGCAGCGCGCACCGCAACCAGTGGGTGGGCATTCAGGACGCCCCACGGACCTTCATGCTCAGCGCCACTTCACCGGTGGGGAGGAACATGGGACTGGGGGGCTTCATGTACACGGACAACGTGGGGCCTACGCGTCGCACTGGCGCGCAGTTCTCCTACGCGTACCATCTGGCGCTGACCCAACGCGTCAAGCTATCGATGTCCGTGGCCTTTGGGCTGCAGCAATTCCTGATCGATGGCAGCAAGATCAAGTTCCACGATGGAGGAGACCCGGTGATGGATGATCAGCTGCGTGGACAAGTGGTTCCGGACGCCACGTTCGGCTTCCTCGTTTACCATGACAATTGGTGGGCGGGGGCAACAGCGCCGCAACTACTTCACAACAAGATCTATTTCTTCAATGAGAACGACGCGACCTTGAGCCGCTTGGAGAACCATTATTACGCACTGGGCGGCTACCGTCTGGCGCTTGGGGATGACCTGAAACTTGAACCCTCGTTCCTGGTGAAGTATGTGTCCCCGGTGCCAGCGAAGGTGGATCTGACCGCAACCCTCCGGTATAGGGATACGGTGTGGCTAGGGGCCTCCTATCGGACGAATGATGCTCTGGCGATCATGGTCGGATATTGGATGAAGAAGACCTTCCAATTCGGCTACTCCTTCGATATGACCACGACGAACCTGCGCAACTACAACAGTGGAACGCACGAAGTGATGTTGGCGATCACCTTCGGAAAGTCGTTGCCACCGGTAAGTCCATCGGGCGCAATAGGGGCACCGAGCACGGCGGCTCCGTGAACCGTTCGCCCCAACAATAAGGTCGATGATCGGGCATTCCGAGGCCGAAAGGGCCCTTTAGTTGTCGATCAATGGGGTCGGTCAGTCGATGAACGCGAGCTGACCGACGATCGAAGAGCCCGGCACTGGCGCCAATGGCTTGGTTCGTGCTAACTTGCCCGGCCTCTTACCGGGCACATCTTCCACGTGATCCGACCCTTTCCATTCCTGCTGAGCATGCGGGGCGGCCTCCTGTCCGCGCTTTTCGCCGTACTGATAGGCTGCGGAGCCAAGGCCCAGACCTTGACCTTCGCCAACGGTTCCACCTGGGATGCATGCGCAGGAACGATCGTCGATACAGGTGGTGACCAAGGTCCATATGGGAACAATGAGGACCTGACGGCGACTTTGTGTCCCACAGGTGGAAGCGGCAGCAACCCGTTCAGTTCGGTGAAGTTCACAAGCTGGAGCGTTCAATCCGGAACTGCGGACCAGCTTTTCATCTATGACGGCCCGACGGTCGCTTCGCCCTTGTTGGCCACGGGTAACGGCAGCAACTCACTGTTGAACCAAACGTTCACAGCTACCGGCGCATCCCGCTGCCTCACGTTCCGGTGGGTCTCTGATGCATCGGTGACCGCTGACGGCTGGGAAGCCTCGATCCTTACAGGTCCGGATGCCGGCACCGACGGTTCGATCGCCCTGTGCAGCAATTCCGCTCCGGTGCAATTGTTCAACAGCCTGGGTGGCACGCCTGATGCGGGTGGCACATGGACGGCTCCCGGTGGCGGTGCATCCACGGGCACATTCACCCCCGGTTCGAGCACCCCGGGCGCCTACACATACACGGTCGCAGGTACGGGATCTTGTGCGTCCGCATCAGCCGTTGTGACTGTCAGCGTGAGCGTTGCGCCCAATGCCGGTTCGAACGGAACGCTGAACATCTGCAGCAACGCTGCGGCCATCGACCTGTTCACTGTGCTTGGGGGTAGTCCGAATGCAGGAGGCTCCTGGACCGGTCCGGGGGGCGGAGTGGTGAGCAACACCTTCACGCCAGGCACATCTCCTCAAGGCACCTATACATATACTGTCGCTGGTGTTCCTCCTTGTACTTCGGCCTCGGCCAACGTGCAGGTCACCCAGGTGTCCGCGCCCAACGCAGGACTTAGCCGCGCCATCACGGTCTGCAGCAGTGATGCACCATTCGCAATGATCGGCCAGTTGCTCGGAACGCCACAGGCGGGCGGTGTATGGACGGGCCCCGGTGGAGCTGCGCACGGAGCTCAGTTCAACCCGGCAACAGACGCTTCAGGTGCCTATACCTATACTGTTTTAGGGACGGCTCCTTGTGCGAATGCGACTGCGACGTTGACCGTGACGGTGCGACAAGCGCCGGTGGCCGGCACCAACGGGACGATCACCGTGTGCAGCTCGGATGCGGACTTCGATCTCATCGATCAGCTCGGCGGCTCTCCGGACATCACGGGGACCTGGACCAAGCCCGGTGGCGCCTCGCATTCGGGGATCTTCCAGCCGGGCACTGATGTGGCCGGCGTCTACACTTACACTGTCGTAGGCCAGGCCCCTTGCGCGAACGCCACTGCGACCGTTACGGTCACAGTGAGCACCGCACCGAATGCCGGCACCAGTTCGAACGTGGTCCGCTGTTCGGATGCAGCGACCTTCTCCCTGTTCACACAGCTGGGTGGCTCACCCAACGCGGGTGGCAGCTGGACAGGGCCGCTTGGAGGAGCGCATAGCGTGACCTTCAACCCCAGTGTGGATCAGCCCGGCATCTACACCTATACGGTGACCGGCACAGCTCCTTGTGCGAACGCGACCGCAACCGTCAACGTCACGATCATCACCGCTCCACAGGCAGGTGCGAACGGAACGCTTACGGTGTGCTCTTCAGATGCAGCATTCAACCTGCTGACGGTGCTTGGTGGAACGCCCGATGCCTCCGGCGCATGGACGGACCCCTTGACCCAGGCCTTCAGCGGCACCTTCGTTCCGGGAACATCCGCGGCCGGCGTTTACACCTACACGGTAGCCGGTATTGCTCCTTGTGTGGACGACGTGTCCACGGCCACGATCACGGTGAGCCAGGCCGCGAACGTTGGAACGAACGGCTCGCTCACCATTTGCAGCGACGATGCTCCGGTGGTGTTGTTCGGCTCGCTAGGCGGAACACCGAACACGGGCGGTACATGGACCAAACCGGGTGGCGGGCCCTTTGCAGGCACCTACGATCCAGCGAACCCAGCGCATCCTGCCGGCATCTACACCTATACGGTCACGCCTACGGCGCCCTGCGCTGCCTTGTCCTCCACGGTGCAAGTGGTGGAGAACCAAGCACCCAAGGCAGGCACCAACGGCACGATCACGGTATGCAGCACCAATGCACCCTTCAACCTGATCACAGCCTTGGGCGGTGGCCCGGATCTGAACGGAATCTGGCTCGGCCCCACGTTGCTCGCGGTCCCATCGACCTTCACACCTGGCACTAGCGCTCCGGGTCAGTATCGCTATGTGGTGGCTGGAACAGCGCCTTGTGAGAATGATACCGCGTTCGTTACTGTCGTGGTGAACACGGCGCCATGGGCAGGCACCAATGGGTCACTGAGCATTTGCAGCGACGCATCATCAGTGAACCTCTTCACCTTGCTCGGTGGCAGCCCGGACGGCGGTGGCGCATGGACCACTCCAAGCAATCAACCTTTCGGTGGGACCTACGACCCATCCAACCCTCAGCACCCAGAAGGAGCTTATACCTACACGGTCACCGGTCTATCTCCCTGCGCGAACGCGACGGCGTTCGTGGTGGTGAATGAAGAGCGGCAACCTGTCGCTGGAAGCAACGGTACCATCTCGGTCTGCTCGGATGCGCCGCCCTTCGACCTGTTCGACGAGCTGGGCGGAAACCCGGATAACGGTGGAGCTTGGACAGCGCCGGGTGGTGGGGCGGTGAGCGGCGTGTTCATTCCGGGAACAAGTGTGGCCGGTGTCTACACATACACGGTCACAGGTACGGCTCCCTGCACGAACGCTCAGGCCACCGTAACAGTGACCGTCAACCAAGCCCCCTTCGCCGGTATCGACGGGAATCTCACCGTGTGTGCGGACCAGGTCTCAGTGGATCTGTTCGCGGTGCTGGGCGGGGCGCCGGATGCTGGCGGAACATGGAACGATGACGACAACACCGGCCAGATGAGCGGTCAGTTCTTCAGTCCGCTCGGTCTTCCTCCCGGCAACTACGATTTCACCTACACCGTGCCTGGCTCGGGCCAATGCAATTCCGATCACGCGGAGGTGACGGTGACCATCGTTCCGGACCTCGACGCGGGCACGAACGGTACGATGACGGTGTGCAGTTCGAACACCCAGGTGAACTTGTTCAACGGATTGGGCGGAAGCCCGCAGTCGGGTGGCACCTGGGCAGACCTGAACGGGACCGGTGCGCTGAGCGGTCAGTTCTTCAACGCTTCGATCCCTCCTCCTTCCACCTACACGTTCCGTTACACATTGACAGGGACGCTGGCTTGCGCCACCGACCAGGCCGATGTGACGGTGACCGTGGTAGCAGCGCCCAACGCTGGGTCGAATGGATCTGCTGCGTTCTGTAGCACCGGTTCCGCGGCCAATCTGTTCCCCTTCCTACTGGGATCTCCTCAACCTGGCGGCTCGTGGACGCGCAACGGCAGCCCCGTATCGGGGATCTACAATCCGGTGTTGGACAACCCCGGCGTCTATACCTACACGGTCTCAGGCACGCCGCCCTGCGGGAACGCAACGGCCACGGTGACGGTGAGCGAAGTGCCAGCAGCGAATGCCGGTTGCTTTGATCAGATCACGAAGTGTAGCACGGACCCGTCCTTCTCCATGCTCTCGGAGCTTGGTTGCAACCCTTCGCCAGTGGGCACATGGACCGATCCTCTCGGTCAGGCACATGGCGATACGTTCGTGCCCGGCCTTGACCCGGCTGGCGTTTACATCTATTCCGTGTCGGGCACTGCCCCCTGCGGACCGGCGACTGCCACGCTGACCATCACGGTGAACCCTGCGGCCTTTGCGGGCAATGATGTGTCCACGACGGTCTGCAGCAACGGTTCGCCCTTCCTGCTCTTCAGTGTGCTCACCGGTGGCCCCAATCCGAGCGGAACGTGGAAGGACCCTACGAACCAACCCTATCCAAGCGGCCTCTATACTCCGGGAGTAAGCACCCCGGGCGTGTACACCTATTCGGTGGTCGGTCAAGCACCTTGCGTGAATGATATCGCCACGGTCACGGTTTTCGAAGTGCCCGAAGCGGATGCTGGCAACTCGGCCAGTGTGACGTTGTGCGCTGGGGGTGCCGCGGTGAACCTCTTCACCTTCCTCAGCGGAACACCGACCCCGACGGGTACGTGGACCACTTCGGGGGGACAGCCGTTCAGTGGCATTTTCATTCCGGGAACTACCCCTCCCGGAGCGTATACCTATACAGTAGTGGGTGTACCTCCATGTGCGAATGACCAGGCCACGGTCACAGTGGCTGTGAACCAAGCTCCCAATGCAGGTATCAGCAGCACCCGACTTGCCTGTTCCAACGAATCCGCTTTCGCCCTGATCGACCAGCTCGGTGGAAGCCCTCAGCTCAACGGCACTTGGACGGCCCCAGGTGGTGGATCGAGCACTGGCGTGTTCACTCCGGGTACAAGTGCGCCCGGTACCTATGTCTATACCGTACCAGGTCAGGCACCTTGTGCGGCCGCCACCGCCTCGGTCACCGTGGTGGTGAACCCGGCGGCCAATGCGGGAACCAACGGTTCGCTCACACTTTGCTCCACAAGTGGTGCCACCAACCTTTTCCTTTCTCTTGGGGGATCGCCCCAGCTGGGTGGTACGTGGACGAAGCCAGGTAACATTCCGCACTCGGGCACCTTCCAACCGTCCATCGACCCACCGGGCGTCTACATCTACACCGTGCCCGGTGTAGCACCCTGCACCACGGCCACAGCATCGGTCACGGTGACAGTGAACCAGACGCCCAATGCGGGTTCCAACGGATTGGTGACCATCTGCGACAACACCACACCCTTCCCGTTGATCAACGTGCTGACCGGTTCACCGCAACTGAACGGTACGTGGACGAACCCCTTGGGCGTGGCTCATACAGGTGTGTTCATCCCCGGAATCGACCCTCCGGGTCCGTACACCTACAACGTACCAGGACTAGCGCCTTGCACCAATGCGACAGCGATCGCTACCGTCATCCAGAACAGCGCGCCCGATGCTGGAACGGATGGTATCGTTACGACCTGCAGTGATCAGCAGGCATTCCTGTTGGTCGACGAGCTTGGTGGAACGCCCGATGGCACTGGTGTGTGGACCGCTCCTGGCGGTGGCGCCTTCACCGGTGTGTTCGTACCCGGGACCTCGCTTGCGGGTACCTATACCTACATCGTTCCCGGCACTTCGCCTTGCGTGAACGATACCTCCCTGGTAACGGTGGTCGAGAACATCGCTCCTGATGCGGGTGTGAGCACTGCACAACTGGTCTGCTCGGATCAAGGTCCGCTTTCGCTGGTGGACCTGTTGGCTGGCGACCCGGACCTGAACGGCACATGGACCGGACCCGGGAACGTGCCCTTCGGTCCTGTCTTCGATCCCGCTACTGATGTCTCGGGTACATATACCTATACGGTGGTCGGCTTCTCGCCTTGCCTGAACGATGTGGCTGCCGTACAGATCACGCTCATCTCCGCTCCGAACGCAGGTTCAGATGGTGCCGTAGCCAGTTGTGTGAACAATCCTTCGATCGACCTTTTCGCTGCTCTTGTCGGTTCATACCAACCAGGCGGTACATGGACCAACGACGACAACGTAGGCATTCTTACAGGCGGCACCTTCAACAGCAACGGGGTCCCTCAAGGGACATACACATTCACCTACACGGTTCCCGGAACGGCTCCTTGTGCACCGGCTACGAGCGTGGTGACCGTGGACCTGTCCAACGCGCTCAATGCCGGTCAGGACAATTCCGTTCAGGCGTGCGAGAGCGAGTTCAGTGTGGTGCTCTTCACGCAATTGGGCGGTACGCCGCAAGGTGGTGGCAGCTGGTTGGACGTGGACAATAGCGGCGCCTTGAGCAATGGCACATTCAATGCGAACCAGGCCGGCGTCGGAGTGTACCGCTTCACATACATCATCGCCGGCTCAGCGAACTGTCTGGCGGATTCAGCCACCGTTACCGTGCAGGTGCTCGAAGGTCCGTATGCGGGGAACGACGGTTTCTCCTCACTGTGCAGCAGCAGCGGCC
>JADZGG010000125.1 GCA_020854015.1 Flavobacteriales bacterium | reverse complement strand
GAACATGGGACCTGCCGGAGCCACCGTATACCTAATGGATCCCGATGCGCTCGGCCACACCGGTCGCAAGCTGAGCCCCATGCTGGACCTGAAGAACCACGCCAGCAAGGAGAGCATGTACAACACGCCCCCCGTGTTCGCCGTGTACGTGAGCATGCTCACCCTGGAGTGGATGAAGAAGATGGGCGGAGTGGCCGCCATGGAGAAGCGCAACGCCGCCAAGGCCGCGCTCCTCTATGATGCCATCGATCGCCTGCCGATGTTCAAAGGAACCACCGCCGTAGAGGACCGCAGCGTGATGAACCCCACCTTCGTCCTGACCGATGCCGCCTTGGAGCCTGCGTTCGACGCGCTCTGGAAGGAGGCCAACATCAGCGGCATCCGCGGCCACCGCAGCGTGGGCGGCTACCGCGCCAGCATGTACAACGCTCTCCCCATTGAAAGCGTGCAAGCGCTGGTGGATGTGATGGAGCATTTCGCGAAGCAGAACGGATAACCCACCATGCGTATTCACGCCAACGACGGCATCAACGCCGAAGCCAAGAACCGCCTTCAGGAAGAGGGCTTCACCATCACTACCGATCATGTTCCCCAGGAACAGCTGATCACCTACCTCAATACCGAAAAGGTCGACGTGCTGCTGGTGCGCAGCGCTACCAAGGCCCGAAAGGACCTGATCGACGCCTGCCCGGGGCTGAAGCTCATCGGGCGAGGTGGTGTTGGGCTCGACAACATCGACGTGGTGCATGCCAAGGCGAAAGGCATCCCCGTCATCAACACGCCGGCCTCCTCCTCTATCTCGGTGGCGGAGCTGGTGATGGCGCACCTCTTCGGCCTCATGCGCAACCTGCCCGAGAGTAACCGCACCATGCCGGTGGAGGGTCGCACGAAGTTCAAGGACCTGAAGAAGGCTTACGAGAAAGGCACCGAGGTGCGCGGCAAGACCATCGGCATCATCGGTTTCGGACGCATCGGCCAATGGACCGCCCGGTATGCACTGGGATGCGGCATGCGCGTGATCTACGTCGACAACAGTGCGGTCGCGGAGGCCATCGAACTGGAGATCAACGGTCAGACGGTACGTGTCGGGGTGAAGATGGTGACCATGGAAGAGCTCTTGGCCCAGGCCGACGCCATCAGCGTGCACGTGCCCGGTCAGAAGGATGGACAGCCTGTGCTTTCCGCCGAACACCTCGCCCAAGTGAAGCCCGGTGTGGTGATCGTGAACACCGCGCGCGGAGGCAGCATCGACGAGGATGCCCTGCTCGCTGCACTGAAGAGCGGTCGCGTGAAAGGTGCCGCGTTGGACGTGTTCACCAACGAACCGGAGCCCCGTGCCGATCTGCTCACCGAACCCAAGCTCAGCTTGAGCCCGCACATCGGGGCGGCCACGGCGGAAGCTCAAGGCCGCGTGGGCGCAGAGCTCGTGGACCTGATCATCAGCTGGCGGGATAGCGTTCAGGTGAATTCCTGAGCATGATCCAGCTACGTCCGTTCCGCGCCTGGCGACCGGTGCCACAGAAAGCCCACCGGGTGGGCAGCCGCAGCTATGTGGCCTACACCCAGGAACAATTGGCCGCCAAGCTCGACGGAAATCCCTACACGTTCCTGCACGTCATCCACCCTGACCAAGGGCGGGACGCGCACCTGCCCCGTCTGGAACGCTACCACCGCGTGCAAATGAAGTTCAAGGCCTTCTGCGACCTTGGTTACCTGCAACGCGATGCGGAACCGTGCATCTACGTGTACGAGCAGACCAATCACGGCATGGCGTCGCTTGGACTGATCGCTGGAGTGAGCGTGGCCGACTATCGCGCCGGGCTCATCAAGGTGCACGAGCAAACACTGACCGTCCGCGAATCGCTTTTCAAGGATTACCTCGATGCCACTGGCATCAATGCAGAACCCGTCCTGCTTGCCGCTCCGGACGATGGCGCCATGGAGTTCGTGCTCACCCCCATCACCCAAGGCAAGCCGGACAGCGACTTCACCACGGGCGATGGCGTTCGGCACCGCTTCTGGGCCGTGAGCGATGTGGCCGTGCGCAACGCTCTTCAGCATGTGTTCTCGCGGTTCCCCGCACTGTACATCGCCGATGGGCACCATCGCCTGGCCAGCAGCGCCCGCCTCGGCGAAACAAGTGGCGCCACCGATGTGGATCCCAAGGCTTGGTGCCTGGCCTATGTGCTGCCGCACACGCACCTCCACATCTTCAATTTCGACCGCGCCGTCAACACCTTGAACGGCCTGAGCCCCGAGCAGTTCATCGAGGCCCTTTCGCGCATCGGCAAGGTGGAGAAGGTCGATTCCCCGGGCACGGTGCACGGCATCGTCTGTGTCCGAACAAGGCTGGGGTGGCATGCCTTGCACCTACCGGAAGCCCCTGAGCACGCCACCGCTGCGGAGAAGCTTGATCCCGCCCGCCTGAGCGAACTGGTCCTGGGGCCGGTTCTTGGCATCGAGGACCTGCGCACCGACCCGCACATCCACTTCATCCCCGGAACCCACGGCATTGAGGAACTGGAACAGCTGGTGGACAGCGGCACCATGGAAGCGGCCTTCCACCTCCAACCCGTTAGCTTCGAGGAACTGAAAGCCGTGGCCGACAGTGGCGGTACCATGCCCCCCAAGAGCACCTACATCGAACCCAAGCTCCGGAGCGGCCTTACCGTGGACTCCCTGGAGGACGTCTAACGCCGCTGTTCAGTCGAACCCACCTTCGACAACGACCAATGTCCCTCGCAGAGCGCTACTCCCAGATCAAGGCCAGCATTCCTCCGGATGTGACGCTGGTGGCGGTGAGCAAGACGCGAGGCGCTGCTGAGATCCAAGCGCTCTACGCTTTGGGACAAAGGCACTTTGGAGAGAACTACCCACAGGAGCTCCGTGAGAAGCAGCCCGCGCTTCCTCAAGACATCGCCTGGCACTTCATCGGACACCTGCAACGCAGCAACGTCAAACACGTCGTCCCTTTCGTTCACCTGATCCACGGGGTGGAGAGCGAGGGCCTGATGACAGAGATCCAGAAGCGGGCGGTGGCCACGGGGCGCACGGTCGACGTGCTGCTCCAAGTGTTCATTGCCCACGAGGAAACGAAGCACGGCCTTTCACCCGTTGAGTTGCGGGCCGCATTGAACGATTGGCCATGGAGGGCATGGCCGAACGTGCGCGTCCGGGGGCTTATGGGTATGGCCACCAATATCGATGATCGCGCGCAGGTACGGCGTGAGTTCGAGGGCTTGGCCGCCCTCTGGGCGGAGGTGCGCAGGTTGAAGGTCTTTCCAGAGGACCAATTCACGGAACTGAGCATGGGCATGAGCGGGGACGCCGAGCTGGCCATCGCGGCGGGGAGCACCATGGTCCGTGTCGGCACGGCCATATTCGGGGCCCGGTGACCTGAAAGGGCAACCCTTTGCGCATTCGGCGTCTTGATCATGTAATTTCGATGGACCATTCGACCTGCGGATGATCGGACGTTCACTCACGATCGCATTTTTAGCCCTCTCCTGTTCCCTGTCCGCACAGCGCAATATGGAGGTGGGCTTGGCCGTGGGCGCCACGCAGTACTACGGCGATCTGGGCAACTGGGACAGCCCCATCCAGTGGAACAGTACAAGACCAGGGGTCTGCCTCACCGTTCGCGATTTCCTCAACAATCCCCGTGGCTATGTCACGCGCTCGCTCACCATGGAAGGGCGTTTCAGCTGGCACCGCTTGGGATACAATGAAGCGGAGCCTACCGACGGACTCAGCGGCATGGACCTGAAGAACTTCCGCCGGGGCCTCAACTTCCGCACGGACCTCTATGGTGTATCCGCCCATGTGGTGCTTAACGCCTACCGAGAGCCCTTCAAACCCCTGTTCCAGCAGCGCTTCTTCATGTACTTCTACACGGGCCTGGGCGTGTTCTACGGCAAGCCCAAAGGCGATCTGTTCCGTGGCGATGCCAACCTCGACAACCGCTATTACTACTGGGACGATGGCACCATCCGCGATGCGCCGCGCGAGTCGGAGGGCGGTAACGTGATCGAGCAGGACGGTAAATACGAAACGGACCTCTACAGCTGGGCCACGGAGGGCGACCTGAACCACGAGGGCACCACCGTGCAACGTCCTTCGCCTTGGCACATCGGCATCCCCT
>JADZGG010000124.1 GCA_020854015.1 Flavobacteriales bacterium | reverse complement strand
TTTTCGCAGTTGGTCGGTGTTTCCGTAGAGGATGTCCGCAAACGTCTCACGGCCGCTTCGAAGTACAGTGGCTACAAGCCGAGCGAGTTCGAGAAGCAGATCACTGCGGACCAATATGCAGGCATAGCGGTACACCTTGGCAAGTATCCGGGCTTCTATGGTCAAAGCCGTACGCTGCGCACCTATCCATCACGCATCGCTCCGCACATGCTCGGCTACCTCAGTGAGGTGGATGCACGCAAGGTTGCCCAGGACCCGTACTACAAGTCGGGTGACGTGATCGGTGTGGGAGGGCTTGAACAGTATTACGAGAAGGAGCTCCGCGGACGACGTGGGGTGAAGTATGTAGTGGTGGACGTGCACAACAACATCCAAGGCGCCTTCAGGAACGGGGAATACGACACGCTCGCCTACGAAGGCAAGAACCTCTACACCAGCATCGATGCCCGCATGCAGGCCTACGGCGAAAGGCTGATGCACGGCAAGAAAGGCAGCATCGTGGCGCTCGACCCGAAGACGGGTGAGATCCTCTGCCTGGTGAGCAGTCCCGCGTACGACCCCGAACTGCTGGTGGGTCGCGTGCGCAACAAGAACTATGTGGAACTGCAGCGTGATCCGCTGAAACCGCTCTTCGATCGTGCGCTCCAGGCCCAATACCCGCCGGGGTCGATCTTCAAGATCGTGCAGTCACTGATCGCGCTTCAGCAAGGCGTGATCACACAGAATACCGGTTTCCCCTGTAACAAGGCTCTCGTAGGCTGCCATGGAAGTCACTATGCCGGAGACATCCAGACCGCCATACAATACTCCTGCAACCCGTACTTCTATCAAGTGTTCAAGAAGCTGATCGAGCAGGACAAGGATCCGAACCGTTTCAAGGATGCCGCCATCGGCCTTGACCTATGGCACGACTACATGATGAGCTTCGGCCTTGGTCAACGACCTGCGGTGGACCTGCCCAGTGTGAAGGGCGGGAGCATACCGAGCGTTTCGTTCTATGACCGCATCTACGGCAAGGAGGGCTGGGCGTTCAGCACGATCTACAGCGTGAGCATCGGGCAGGGTGAAGTGATGGTGGTGCCCATGCAAATGGCCATGCTAGCCTCCACCTTCGCGAACAAGGGTTGGTACATCGACCCCCATGTGGTTCGGGCGGTCGGCACGCCGGACAGCCTGCTCACCAAGTTCGAGAAGCACGTGACCAAGGTGGACGCGCACTGGTATGATCTGATCCAGGAAGGCATGCGCCGCGTGGTCAACGAACCTGGTGGAACAGCACGTCAGGCACGCTTGGACAGCATCACCGTTTGCGGCAAGACCGGTACGGCCGAGAACCCCCAAGGACAGGACCATGCCGTGTTCATCTCCTTCGCTCCCATGGAGGACCCGAAGATCGCCATCGCGGTGTACGTGGAGAACAGCGGCTTCGGAGGAACATGGGCCGCACCCATCGCCAGCTTGCTCACCGAGCAATACCTCACCGATACCATCACCAGGCCCGAACTCGAGAAGAAGATGCTGGAGGCCGACCTCATCTCCTTGGAGAAGAACTACCGCAAACCCGTCAAGAAGCCACGCCGCCGCCGATGAACAAGCGCGAGAACATCGTGGCCAACATGGACCGCCCGTTGGTGGTCATCTATCTGTTGCTGCTGTTCATGGGCTGGGCGAACATCTACAGCGCCGCCTACAGCGCCGAACATCCGAACCTCTTCGACACGTCGATGGAGTACGGCAACCAGAGCGTATGGATCGTGATCTGCCTGGTGATGGGCTCCGCGCTCATGATGGTGCGCGGCGACTTCATCAAGGACATGACGATACCCGCATACGCCTTCGTGCTCCTTCTACTGGTGCTCGTGCCCCTGATCGGAACGGAGATCGGCGGCAACAAGAACTGGCTCCAGATCGGGCCTGTCCGCATTCAACCCAGCGAGTTCGCCAAGTTCACAACCGCGCTGGTGCTCACGCATTACCTGAGCGGATTGAAGTCCTTCAGTGGTCTGCGTTCTCGAATGACCGCTACGCTCATCATCGTTGCACCTGTGGGATTGATCCTCTTGGGCAAGGACGTTGGAACGGCCCTCACCTTCGGGGCCTTCATCCTGGTGCTGTACCGCGAAGGGCTTTCTGGCAACATCCTGCTGCTGGCCATTGGCGTGCTGATCCTGGCGATCCTGTCACTGATCCTGAGGGAAACCATGTTCCACATCCCGTTCGTGGACAAGCCCGTGACCGGGCAGTACTTCCTGATCGGCCTGATCGGCGTGGCCTGCCTGCTCGCCTTCTACGTGGTATCCCGCTTCGTGCTCAAGCGCCTGCGTCGGCGGCTTTACGGCTTCATCGCCTTCACCCTCATCGGGTCGGCCGTGTTCATCAGCGGCTTCGACTTCGTGTTCCAGAACCTGCTGAGCGAGCGTCACCGGACGCGCATCAACGTGACCTTGGGCCTCTTGGACGACCCGCAGGGTCTGGGCTACAATGCGGCACAGAGCAAGACCGCCATCGGCAGCGGTGGCCTCATCGGCAAGGGCTACCTGCAAGGCACCTTCACAAAGTACAAGTACGTGCCAGAGCAACAGACCGACTTCATCTTCTGCACCGTGGGCGAGGAATGGGGCTTCTTAGGCACCACGTTGATCGTGGCGTTGTTCGGTGCGCTCATTCTTCGTTGCATCCAGGTGGGTGAGCGACAACGTTCCCGCTTCACGCGGATCTATGCCTATTGCGTGGCCTCCATCTTCTTCCTTCACCTGATGATCAACGTGGGCATGGCCATAGGCCTCGCACCGGTGATCGGTATTCCCCTGCCCTTCTTCAGTTACGGCGGTAGCTCCCTCATCAGCTTCACCATCCTCCTGGGCATTCTGGTACGCTTGGATGCAGAACGACTGAGCCAGTTGCGCTGACGTACGGATCGACGCCTCATGGCGTTCATCGACCGTGCGTGTTCCCGTTCTCCTGTTCACCCTTGTTTCGGTCGGCACAGCTCCGGCCCAGTGGGCGCTTGGTCCGCAGTTTGGTGCTTCACTGACGTTCAAGCCCATTGAAACACATCCCGCGCTCGGGCTCCGCGCACTTCGAGCATGGAATGGTCGTTGGCAGTTCTTTGCGGATGCGTGGCCTTTCCCCCCTTGAAGAGCTCTTTCAGCGGTATCGTGGATGGGCGCCGGCAGCTGGCCTCATCGTCTGACTCCACGGTGCGCTATGTAAGCTCTGAATGGCACGCGCTGCCCATGAGCTTTGCGCTGGGTGCCATGGCACGTATCGGAAAGCTTCGCCGATCATCCGCACGCGCGCATCACTACTGGTGCCTGACCTTGGGTGTGCAGCATACGTGGCACCGTCAAACTTGGTCGTCCACTAGTGTGTATTCGGGCATTCGAAAAAGTGGCGATGACCGCTGGTCCGACAGTTCCATTCTCTTCTCCCCAGGCATCGGGCATCGTAGCCGTGTGCATGGCAACAAGCGCTACAATGTGGAGCTTCGACCAGGCCTTCAGCGTGCCGTCGGGGTTGGCTACCACGCTGAGGTGTCAGGCTTCCTAGGAGACTCACAGCGGGTGTGACCTGGGCACTGTGAAAAGCGAAAGGCGGACCGAGGTCCGCCCTTGCCTGTCCTTGTAGTGGAGATCTCAGTAGAACTTGTAACGCTCGTCCTTAACGTCCGCCGCGTTGCGCAGGGCATTGAAGAGCTGGCCTTCGGCGCTGTTGCGCTTGCGGTCCACAAGCTGCTTCTTTTCGGTCTCGGCATCCGTCATCTGCGGAGCGGGGGTCAGCGTGGCGAGGTTCACCACGTACACACCCATGTCGCCCTTGAGGGGAGCACTCGTGGTGTTGGGCTTCATGCCGAACACGCGACCGATCACCTCGGGTTCGTTGTAGCCACCGGGGATACTGAACGAATTGAAGGGCATGTCCTGTGCGTTCTGCACGCTGCCCTTGGTCTCCGTGGCAAGCGTGTTCAGGTCGGTCTTGCCTTCCATCTGCTTCAAGAACGCTTCGGCCTTCTTCTCCTTCACGGCCTCACGGGTGAAGGGCTCACGCACATCCTCCAAGGTCGGCACGCCGTCCTTCTTAATGCCTTTCAGGATGCACACCACATAGGCTTCACCGCTTTCGATGGGCTCGGAAGGCTTGCCATCTAGTTCGGCGCGGTTCGCCCAGGTGACCACGCTCGTGGGATCCTGAAGACCGGGAACGTATTTGTTGTCCGCACGCAGGTCTTTCACCGGTGTGATCGTCAATCCCTGCTCCTCAGCCGCCTTGCGGAAGGCCGCGGTATCAGCATGGTTAAGGCTGAGCTCATTCGCTTTCTTGTAGGCTTCCTTGAAGGTGGGAGGCAACGGACGGCTGC
>JADZGG010000123.1 GCA_020854015.1 Flavobacteriales bacterium | reverse complement strand
CGTGGTGGTGCATCCCGACCACCGAGGCCATGACCTTGGACGCGCCGTAGTGAGGGTGTGTCTGGAAGAACTTCAACGCCGCAACGGATCACGCCGATCCGCGATCTCCGCACAGGCACATCTGCAAGGTCTCTATGCGTCGCTCGGTTACCTGGTCACGAGCGAGATCTACATGTGGGACGGTATTCCACACGTTGACATGGCGCTTACCTGACGAGCGACACAACACCGACATATTCCTTCTCCAGCGCACCGAACTCGCTGAGCCAGGCCTTGTAGGTGTATGCCCCTTGGGGATAGCCTTCGCCGTTCCATGAGGCTTTCGGGTCCGTGGAATGGAACACCTGCTGACCCCAGCGATCGTACACGGCCAGGTCGTAAAGCCGCGCGCCGATCACGCTGGGTGACCACACATCGTTGATGCCATCCTCGTTCGGGGTGAACACATTCGGAGCGAAGAACAGATGATCCTTGATGAACACAGTGACGCGCGTTGTGTCCGAACAACCCAGTCCCGAGGTGGCGATCAGCAGGGCTTCGAACTGCCCTGCTCCTTCAAAGGTGTGCGTGAAAGAAGGGTCTTCATACTGGACCCCATCCACTTCGAACAACACCGAGACGGCGTCGACGCTCGCATCATGGAACGTTATCACCGGGTCCAGGACCGTAGCCTCTTCAGGCTCCGCCCACCCTTGCGCGAACCGCTGCGGCCATACACGCACCAAGCCGGGACGGACCAAGCTCACCGTATCCACGCAGCCACTGTCGGTCATCACGGTCAACGACACGTCGTAGAGGCCAGGCATTCCGTATGTGTGTTGCGGTCCGGCATCCGTTGAGCTGGTGCCATCGCCCAGATCCCACGTATAACGCATCGATGTCCAGGCCATGGACCCGTTCGCGAAAAACACATCAAGTGGGACACAACCCAACGTATCAACAGTGAAGTCCACAACGGGGTTCGGATGCACGATCACCGTATCCGTGAACGTACCCGAACATCCGAAATCCGTAACGTCGATAGATACTGGATAGGTCCCGGGCTGAGCGAAGCCGGCCAACACCGATGACGCGTTCAACTGAGGAGCCGTGCCTTGTGGGCCTAGGTCCCATGCAATGCTGGCCGCAGGAGTGAAGTTCCCTGTGGCTGAAAGCGTGATGGGTAGCGCATCGGCACAAGTGATGCCCGGTGCTGAAAAAGCCACGGCCAAGGGCGGGAATACGCTGAATGTGCCCGTGCTCGTATCGGCGCAGGGCCAACCTGGATTGGCGATCAAGGTGGCGGTGTAGGTGCCCGTGTCGGGATAGGTGTAGGTGGGTGCCGCCAGATCACTTGTATCGGAAGCGATGCCTGAAACAACGAAGTCCCAATGGAAGAAGTTACCTGTGCCCTGGTTCACCATGGAAACCGTGAGCCCACTACAGAATGTGCTTTGCTGTTGGATGGCGCTCACAACGGTCACCTGACAGCTCACCACATCGAAACGCAGGTCACGCATCACCTGGCTCAACAATTGGCCGTTGCGGAACTCCTTCACCCGTACCCCTACCACGAACGACCCGATCAGCGTAGGCGTCAATTGACCCAGCCCCGTGGATGCGTTGATGCTAAGCCCAGGTGAACCGTTGATCATGTTCGCCAAGGAATAGCCAGCACCCCAGAACACTGGAACATAGGGCGGCCCTGAAGGAGGTGAAGGAAGAGGATTGACAGTGCTCGCACCTTGGAATGGTTCAGCCAGCTCATACACCAACAGATCTCCGTCCGGGTCGGTGGCGGAATGGTCGAAGCTCATGGCTTGGGTGGCACACAGCGCGATCGGTGGGTAGCCATTGAACCGCGGGCTGCTGTTCGCACCGGTCAGATTTACATCCGGTACGTCCACCGTGCAGGTGAGGCCTTGGTTGCCCGGTCCGTTCAGGTTCAGGATGGATGGTGTGCGGCAGCATCGCTGGTAGGCCAACGTGTAACCGCCCGTCCCCGAAGGCAGCAGGATCGTACCAACGTATTCCGCCACCTCCACGCAGATGGAAGGTGGAGCGGTGAGACACGGATTGTTCAACACCACGGGCACGTTGCTCGCCCCGGGAAAATTGAAGAATTCACTGAACAGGTATCCACCGGAACCATCGAACACCCCGATCTCGACCGATGGGTCGAATCCTGTTCCGTTGGTGTTGCTGGGCCCACAATCACGATAGATCTTCAGGGTCACATCGTACAGATCGTTCCCCACGGAGGTGTAGTACAGCTCCCCCCCGATGATGTGCGTGGCCTTCAACAACGAAGGCATCGCAAAAGCAACAAGGATGATCAGTAGACGCACCATCATGATCTGATGACGAAAAGGTACGGCGTTCGGTGGCCCGACCCACCCCTCCTCTTCAGGAAGCGGCGCCTTTGGACAGGGCTTCGGCAAGCAGGCCTTCGAACACCTGCGGCTCCTCCGGCACGAAATGGCCCTCCCACCCCGTCAGCATCTCGTGGATCCGAACACGCTCCGGGTATGGCGCATTCCGCACCTCATGGACGATCCATCGCGAGCCAAGCCGCTGCAGTTCAGTGAACCGGTCCTCAGCTTCGATCCGGTAGTGGTTGGAACCGGATACGGTGCGGCGGTATTGCGGCCAGATTCTGCTCATCGCGCCTAATTTGCGCATCTTCCATGGAACCTTTCCTCCGCCAATTGGCCACCCTCCTTGTCCAAGACCATGGCAAGGACCTGGCGGATGTGGCCGTGGTGCTGCCGAGTCAGCGTGCCGGCCTCTACCTCCGTCGGCATCTGGCTGAGGTTGCAGGAACCACGATCTGGAGCCCACAAGTGATAACCTTGTCCGGCTTGGTGGAGAGCATCAGCGGCTTGCGTACGGCCGCCACCACCGATCTGCTGTTCGATGGCCATGCTGTATTGCGCACATTGGCCGGCCAGCAGGACGTTCCTTTCAGTGAGTATCTGCAATGGGCACCGACGGCGCTCAGGGACATGAGCGAGGTGGACGCGCACCTCATCAACCTTGACAGTTTCTACCGCGACCTGCGCAATTGGGAAGAGCTGGACTGGAGCTTCAACGACGTGCCCTTGAGCCAGGGTCAGGAACGCATGCTGCGCTATTGGGCGATGAAGGGGGACCTGCATCGTGCATTGAATGAACGTCTCTTGACACTTGGACGTGGTACGGCCGGTGCTGTGGAACGGGCCGCCGTAGAGGTGGCCGATCGAACCAAAGAACGCACCCGATGGACGAAGGTCTGGGCGGCAGGACTCAACGCGTTGACCCCGGCCCTACAGGCCGTCCTAAGAACCTTGAAACAATACGATCTGCTGGAAGTGGCTTGGGACACCGACCGCTACTACTTGGAGGATCCGTTGCAGGAAGCCGGTGAAGCACTGCGCCACAACATCGGCGCCTTCGGCCCCGGTCGCATTCCACCGAGCGATCACCTACGACAAGGCCAGCGGACGATCGAAGTGATCAACCTGCCCAACGCCATCGCACAAGTGCACTGGGCCGCATCGGAATTGAACGGCTTGAACGAAGGGGAAAGGTCGCGGGCGGCCGTGGTCCTGGCCGACGAGCAACTTCTGATGCCGCTGCTCAACACCCTTCCGCAGGGCATCGGTCCAGTGAACGTGACCATGGGCATCCGCTTGAACGCTCTGCCAGTGGGTGGACTTTTGGATGCGGTGGTCGCCTTGCATTGCGGACATCGCTCACACATGGGGTATCGGCTTGCGGACGTGGCGCGAGTTCTGGGCCACCCCTTCCTATTTCCTGGCACACATCAACTGTTCGTACGAAATGCCCTGCTGTCACTTGGCAAAGAGCGCCGTACCCATGTGAGCGGCACCCATGTGCTGCAAAATTTGACGGAGGCAGGTGCCATCCCCTCCGAACACGCATTGGAGCTCTTCAGAAGCGCTGCCACCGACGGGCCTTCGCTCGGCAGGATACTTCTGCATGCGCTATCGTGGGCCCGCGAAGCCACCTTGGAAGATGAGCTTGCCCAGGAGCAACTGTTCCTCGCCTCACGCGCGCAGAACCGCATCGACACCCTGCTCCAGCACCACGGCCTGGCAACGGACATCGCCACCTACCGCGAGATCCACCAACGCATCCTGCGGGAAGAGCGCATCGGCTTGTTCGGTGAACCGCTCGCCGGGGTTCAGATCATGGGCATGCTTGAGACCAGGGCGCTCGATATCGAACGGATCCTGTTGCTTTCCGCTGAAGAAGGCACACTCCCACCCTCGAGCAGCGACCGCAGCTTCATTCCCTTCGAACTGCGCCGTGGCCATGGCCTTCCGTTGCGGCACAAGCAGGACGCTGTTTCAGCGTATCACTTCCTGCGTGCCATCCAACGGGGGAACAAGCTCCAGATGGCCTGTTCAACGAACGAAGGCTCCATGGGGCATAGCCGCTTCGCCCTGCAACTGGAGCACGAGCTGGCGCCCACTTCCAACACCACGCTTCTCCATCGCAGCGTCCAAGCCCCGGTTCCGGCCCGCAGGGCGGTGAATGTTCAGGTCGAACGGGATGACCTGGTTCTTGGCTTGATCCGACAACGCCTGGAGCGGGGCATTTCACCTTCGGCCTTGAGCACATGGCTGAAGTGTCCACTGGACCATTACTTCAAGTATGTTCTGCGCTTGGAGGACACGGACGAAGTGCAGGACCAGTTACCGGCCGACCAGCTGGGCAGCGCCATCCATAAGGCCTTGGAGAACGGCTACCGGCCACTGGTCGGCAAGCCATTGGACCCCATTGCGATCGATGAACTGGCAGTGACGGTGCCAAAGCTGTTGCGTGATGAACTAAACCTGATCGCTGGCGCTGAAGCGCTCACCATGGGCCAGCCCTTGTTGCAGAGCACCATGGCCGAACAGGCGATCGCGGCTTTCCTTCAATCCGAACAACAACGCGTTTCCCTCGGCACTGTTGTGGAGCTGATCGGCCTTGAGGAGATCCTGAACGTACCCTTGCCGGATGCTCTAGCGGCCCATGGCTGTCCCGTGAACATCGGTGGCAGGGTGGACCGTATTGAGCGCCGGGATGGTGAAGTGGTGATCCTGGACCTGAAGACCGGCACCGTACGCGAAGATCAGGTCCGGCTCAGCACCCTCGATGCCGAACTACTTCGACCCGATAAGGACCACTACGCCCTCCAACTGCTGGTGTACGCATGGGCCTACCTCATTCAACATCCCGAGGTCACCCAAGTGAAGGCGGGATTGGTGCCCTTGCAGCGTAGTTCCGAAAGCAGCGGTTTGTTCTTGAAGGTGTTGAACAGCGAAGTGATCCACCGTGACCTGATGCCATCCATCGAAAGCCTTTTGCACCGTCTGGTGGAACAGATGCTGGACCCAAGCACACCGATCGAGCACCGTGCGGAAAGCCGGTACTGTTCCTTCTGCTTAGTGTAGAACGAACAAGGGGGCCGAAGCCCCCTTGTAACGAATATCGTTAGCGTTGCGATCAGCGGTACACCACCTTGTGCACGCTCACTTCACTTCCACGCGTAAGCTTCAGGTAGTAGATACCATTGCTCTGGGCCTTCAGGTCCATTTCCTTGCGGAAGGTGCCTTCGAAGTTGCGGAGCTGCTCGTTGTACACGCTCTGACCCAAGGTGTTCAGCATTTCGATGCGGATGTCCGTAGGTGAAAGGGAGATGAACGAGAACTGGAACTCGCCTTGGTTCGGGTTCGGCTGGATCGTTACCGTGTTCTCCAAGCCTTCCGCATTGGCGATCGAACGATAGATGTTACCAGTGCGGTCCTGACCACCGAGGGACACATAGAAGTCCGCGTTGTTGGTCACCTCGCTCGTCCAGCTGTCATTGACGAGTTCCACAGCGGCCTTGCCACTCACAGGTACCGTCAGCACAGTGTACTCCTTGCCTGCCTCCCAGTTGGCACCAAGTTCCTGCATGTTCTGGAAACCAAAGCCCGCGTAGACCTGGTAGGCGAAGTCACCGTTCTCGCGAAGCGGACCGGAACGCGTCACGCTCATGTACGAGGCCGTGGACACTGGCTGGGTGGCGACACCAAGCTGCACGTCGCTGTTCTTGTCATAGCGAAGCGCGAACACCAAGCTGGAGAAGATACCGTTGAAGTCGCTCTGTGGACGCACCTTGACCTCGAGCATCCCTTCGTTGTTCTGGAACAGCCCGATGTCGACCGTGCTCTGCGCACTCATCGAGAACGAAAGCACGACCGCTACAGCGGCGGAGAGGATCCGGGTAGTGTAAGTTGCCATGGTCAGGTGGATCAGGGGAGTTGTTCGTTCCTTACGAAATTCACGTTGAGGCCTCCGATGTTCGTCAGGATCAGGTCCCTGTCATTGCCAGCGCCGGTGTACTTCACCGTTCCATCGAGATCAACATCGGTCAGGAAATAACCGCTGATCACGTTGGTCGGTACTGAACCGCCGATGGCCACAAGGATCGGATCACGATCATTGTCGACCCCTACGTATTTCAAACTTGCGTCCAAGTTAGTGTTTCCCGCCCAACAGAGCAACACCCCCGAATAGGACGTACGGGCTGCCGTTCCGTACGCCAATGTGGACGCGGTCGTAAGGTCAAGGACCACAGTGCTGGACTGCATGGAAAGTGCTTGGGCGGTCATCACCCCGAAATGATTGCGGTGGCGCAGGGCGATATAAGCACTAGGCCGGTCAACCGTGATCAACAAGGTGGAGGTCCCGTCGGTCCCGACCACATCTCCATCGCGCTGCACCAAAGCCGGTACACGCCTCAGTATGACAGAAGGCGTGTACGTATCGCGCACTTCGATCAGGACCCAGTCCACGATCGCATTGGGGCCGGTGACGCTT
This sequence comes from Flavobacteriales bacterium, assembly GCA_020854015.1. Classification (GTDB taxonomy): domain Bacteria; phylum Bacteroidota; class Bacteroidia; order Flavobacteriales_F; family PHOS-HE28; genus PHOS-HE28. The sequence goes on along the minus strand of JADZGG010000123.1, from coordinate 2,721 downwards.
AGCACGGAATTCGTCGTGGTGGCGCCAGCAGTGCTACCCATGGCGAATCCAAGACCTGAATACGGTTCTTGCAGCGGGATCTGGTTCTGGGCACGCAGTCGGTCGCTCATCATCCCGGAGGTGCCGTCATATGGACCTTGCAGGAAGACCTTCAACTGCAATCCGATGGCGCGGTCGCAGGCGTACTGCAGGGGGCCATTGGTGGCGCTGAACAAGGGATCGTCCGTACCAGGCATCAGCCCTGCTCCTCGAACACCATCGCGATCACTGGGTCCCAGGTCATCGACCAACTGCGCGGTGGCAGGCTGATCGAAGCGCCAATAGGCCACAAGACCAACTGAAGAAGGTGAAACATGCACCCCCATGTTCTGGGAGATCTCGGGCTGCGTACGAGCTGCGCTCCAGATACGTACTTCATCCAAGGCAGCTCCCAGAAAACCTGGATTCACCCCCTTCCCCATCCACCGAATGCTCGTACTTCCTGCCAGTGCGCTTGAAGAGGCCGTGGCGTCCAGGACGCCGTTCACGTAGAGCGACAAGGCATTCCCTGTGCGCGCGATCGCGTAATGGGTCCACTGATTGGGTATCACGTTCGCTGAAGACGTGAGCTTGGTGCTCCCCTTGAACAGCCGAAGCTTTCCTCCTTGAAGATCGAGCGAGAGGTCCGTATCATTCCCCAAGATCGCATCACCGGAGGTGAAGCCCACCAAGGGCCTCAGCCAGAACTCAATGGTCCAATCACCTGCAATGTTGAACGGTGTGAATTCCACGAAGTCGTCAGAACCATCGAACGATAGTGACTGACCACAGGATTGGCACGCGCCTGAATTGGTGAACTGCGCGGTCACCGTGCCCGCCGTGGTCGGCACCGTGTAGGGATGGATCATCGGCAGCCCATCGCTCCAGGAAGCGAAGAGGTAGGTCGCATTGTTCTGGCACTGTTGTGAGGAGACCACGCCCAATTGCATCTGGTAGCCTATCGCCTGGTCAAGGGTGTATGGCGTTTCAACAGGTAGGCCCTCAACCAACACCTCCAAGCCGGGCGGTGAGCTGTTCACCGTCACGTTCACTTTCTCCGGGAAGATCTGTACACTGGAAGTGGCGGTCAACCCGTCCTGGTCGGTCACGGTCAAGGTGATCGTGTAGTAAGTAACGCCGCTGAAACCATGCCCGGTCGTGGGAATGACCAGGTCGAAGGCGCTGGACCCGGTGGCACCCGTCTCCGGGTGGATGTGCTGGTCGTGGTTGAACACCACGTTCCACGAATAGCTGGACTGCGAGAGCACGTCATCATCCGTACCCACACCAACGAAGGTGATCGCATCACCCGCCCTGAAGGTCGAGCCATTCGAGGGGCTCAGGATCTGCGCCGTCGGGGACTGACCGACCGTTATCGGAACCGTACCGCAGGAAATGGTGTTCACCCCATCGGAGACCACCACTTGGGCCGTAAAGGTGCCCGAGGACGTGTAGGTATGCGCGACCGAAGCCCCGTTGGCGTTGGGGGAACCATCGCCAAAGGACCAAGTGTAGGTCAAGGGGAGTCCTTCCGGGTCAGTGGCGCTTGCGCTCAAGGTGGTGCTCAATGTCGGGCCGGGACCGTCAGCAGGAGAAGCGGTGACCGCACCACAGACCGGTGCCAGGTTCGTACTGTAAAAGATGCGATGGACGCCACCTGTGTAGTTCAGTCCATTGTCCACGAGACTGATGTAGAAAAGCGAGCCGTCCGGGCCTTGAAAGATCTTCACGAGGGACAAGGCAGTCAATCCTCCGAACACGTTCGGGTCAACGAAGGGTTGGTCGTTCGTGACGTTCCCATTGGCATCGAACTCTAGGTATCGGATCCACCCGCGCACATAATCACCGTAGAAATAGCGGCCCACCCAAGCAGGAGGGAACATGCTGCCCCGATAGGTGAAACCGGCCGTGATCGACGCACCTGTCAAGGCGTGGGGATAAGTGAACACCGGATCGCTGAACTGCGGATCCAAGCACATTCCGCTGGCCGTGCGACCGCCATCGCCACAAACGGGCCAGCCGAAATTGGCCGCGGGTGCGTTGAGGTGCAGATCCTCCCAAGCCACCGTGTGGTCGTTGCCACCTACTTCGCCGATCAGGAAACGCCCGGTCACCGTATCGTATGATCCGCGGAACGGATTGCGCATGCCACTGGCATAGATGGTCTTCAGCTTACCGGTGGAATTGTACAGACCTGGTGTGGCATCCCAGTACGGGTTGTCCGTCGGTGCCCCACCGGTCTTCTTGAATCGATGCACCTTGCCATAGGACTTGGTCAGGTCCTGGGCCAGAGCAGGGGTGAAATCATCCCCGATCGCGAGCAGGATGTGGCCGTCGTTCGCAAAAGCCATGGCACCGCCCACATGACAGCAGTTGGAAAACGTGTCCGGCGTTTCGAAGATCACCGTCTCGCTCGCCAGGGAGGCTGTTGTGCCTTGGTGCAGAAAGCGCGACACGCGGTTCCTATTGGCGGTCGTACTGTAGTAGAGGTAGATGTAGTTATTGGATGCGAAATCCGGGTCCAACAGCACTTCCATCAATCCATGCTCCGCTGAATTGTTGAGGTTCTGCAGTTCCAGATAGACCGAATAGGTCACAGGGGGCTGGTTCACGGGTGTTGTGATCCAGACCGTCCCGTACAAGGAAGTGATGAGCATTCGACCATCCGGGAGAAAGGCGGCAGAGGTCGGCACTGAAAGGCCG
>JADZGG010000122.1 GCA_020854015.1 Flavobacteriales bacterium | reverse complement strand
GAGCTCTTCTTCATGCTCATGCGCTATCACGGTGTGCACGTGCTGGACTTCCCGCACTTCCTTACCACAGCCCACACCGAAGAAGATGTGGAGCGCATCATCGAAGCAGTGGAAAGGACCTGCATGGAACTGCGTGAAAGTGGATTCATGCCGGAGCGGACCTATCCCATCGAGACCGTGAACAGTGTGCTGAACGGCCATGCCCGCAAGTTGAGCGAGCGTGTGATCAAGGCGAGCGAGCCGCCAGTTCCGGGCGCACGTCTGGGGCGCACCCCGAAAGGTGAGCCAGCTTGGTTCGTTGCAGATCCGCAGCGGCATGGCAAGTATTTGATGATCGGAACGGACGAGAATTGAACGAACAATGAGAACCTTCGCCTAGGACAGGGCATTCTGCATATGGAAAAGTTCATCAGCGAGACGTTTTCGACACCGGTCGAGCATGATCCATTCCAGGGTCCGGCGATCGAGCAGGCCATTCCCACCACAGAAGCCCAGCGAGAGATCTTCGTTGCGACCGAGATGGGGCGTGATGCCTCCTGCGCGTACAACGAAGGTGTGTCGCTCCTTCTGAAAGGCCCGCTCGACGCGAATGCTCTGGAGACCGCTCTTGCGCAACTGATCGAGCGCCATGTTTCCTTGCGCAGCACGATCAGCACAAGTGGAACACGCATGGTAGTAGTGGAGACCAGCACCCCGCTCATGGTCCGCACTGATCTGTCCACCCTTTCCACTTCGGAGCGCGCCGAACGGTTGAAGGCCATCATCAAAGTGGACATGACCACCCCGTTCGATCTGCTGAACGGCCCGCTCTTCCGCACGCAATTGATCCGATGCGGAGCCGACGAACACTTGCTCTGCCTCACCGGGCACCATCTCGTCTGTGACGGATGGAGCCTTGGCATCATCATGGCGGAGATCAGCCAACTCTACAACGCGGTCCGTACGGGCACCAAAGCGGTCTTACCCGAGGCCATCCCATACGGTATCTATTCGGAAGCAACGATCGACTTTGCCAAAGGTCCGGAGCATGCTCAGGTGGAAGAGTATTGGTCCGACCAGTTCAAGGGTACGCTTCCGCACCTTGACCTGCCCACGGACCGCAGCCGTCCACGCCAGAAGACCTATTCCGGGGACCGTCTGGACCTTGAGCTTCCGAACGAACTGGTGCGCGGGTTGAAAGAGGTGGCCACGCGCTGCGGTGCCAGTTTCGTAACCACCTTGCTCACCTCCTTCGAACTACTGCTCCACAAGCTTACAGGGGATAGTGACATCGTCGTGGGTCTGCCTGCTGCCGGTCAGAGCGACCTGGGCATGAAGCACCTGGTGGGGCATTGCGTGAACCTTCTCGCGCTGCGGAGCCGGGTGGATGAGGAGCGCTCCTTCATTGACCATTTGAAGCAGCGTCGGAGCGCGGTGCTCGATGCTTTCGATCATCAGAAATACACCTTCGGCACGTTGCTGAGAAAGCTGGCGGTGCCACGCGAACCGGGGCGTATTCCCTTGGTGCCTGTCGTGTTCAACATCGACATGAACATGGATGATGGCGTCGCCTTCGACGGCCTTCAGCACACCTTCATCAGCAACCCCAGGGCCTTTGAGAATTTCGAACTGTTCCTGAACGCGACCGGTGGCGATGGCCACCTTATGCTCGAATGGAGCTACAACACGGACCTCTTCGACCGGTCCACGGTGGAAGGTTGGATGAGCGAGTTCCAACGGATCATCCAGCGCCTGATCCTGAATCCCACGGCCACACTTGGCGAGTTGGTGGGTGAGCAGGACCTTGCTGGCGCGGATGAGCTGCCTTCCGAATCGTGGATAGGTCGTTCTACAGTGTATCCGCGTGATCGCAGCATCGGCGAACTTTTCGATGAGGTCGCCACCCGCCATGCCGAACGCACCGCATTGACCTTCGTGGACGCGCGCCTTACCTATCGCGAGCTTCAACAACGCGTGCACGCCCTCGCGGAGAAGCTGATCGCGGCCGGTGTGCGACCTGGTGACCCCGTGGGACTCTGTGCGGACCGCAGCTTTGAGATGATCACGGCCATGCTCGCCATCGTCAGATGCGGTGCGGCCTTCGTCCCCTTCGATCCGGCGTATCCGCAGGAGCGCCTGCAGTTCATGTTCGACGATACGGAGGTGAAGCTGTTGTTGACGCAGCGTCACCTAGTCGCTGGTCTTCCCGGGCACAAGGCCACCGTGCTCTTTCTCGAGGACCTGCCCACGTTCACCAGTAGCCCAGGTGCACCCGCTGGTGAACCCGAGAGCCTTGCCTATCTCATGTACACCTCGGGCTCCACAGGCAAGCCCAAAGGCGTCATGGTTCCGCAGCGGGCCATCATCCGCTTGGTACGCGAACAGAACTTCCTGCCTTTCGGCCCGGAGCTGGTGTTCCTACAGCTGTCAAACATCTCTTTTGACGCCAGCACCCTGGAGATCTGGGGAGCGCTGTTGAACGGTGCACGCCTGGTGCTTCAACCGCAGCAAAAGCCGACGCTCGTTGAGATCACCGACCTGATCCGAGAACAGCAGGTGAGCACGGTATGGTTCACGGCCGGCCTCTTCAACTTGCTTGTGGACGACCACTTGGAACGCCTTCGCGGACTGAAGCACATCCTGACAGGTGGTGACGTCCTGAGCGTTCCGCATGTGAAGAAAGCTGTGAAAGTGCTCGGTGCGAATGTGCTGATCAACGGCTACGGCCCCACGGAGAACACCACCTTCACCTGTTGCCATCCCATCGCTGACGGTGCCGAGATCAAGGGAAGCGTGCCCATCGGCAAGCCCATCCATCATACCACCGTACACGTTCTTGATGAACACATGAGGCCTGTCCCTATCGGCCGCAAAGGTGAACTGTACGCTGGAGGCGATGGTGTTGCATTGGGTTACTGGAATCGTCCCGACCTTACTGCGGAACGTTTCGTGAAGGATCCGTTCAGCAGCGACCCCGATGCTCGCCTGTACCGCACAGGTGATCTGGTGCGTTGGCTGCCAAGTGGCGTGGTGGAGTTCGTAGGCCGCAACGATGATCAGGTGAAAGTGCGCGGCTTCCGGATCGAACTTGGTGAGATCGAGAACGCGATTGACGGAGCGCCAGGCATCAAAGACCGTGTGGTCGTGGCCCGGACGGAAGGCCACGGCGAAAAGCAACTCGCCTGCTACGTTGTACCAGAAGATGTGCGCACGGTGAACGAGCCAGCAGCACAGGACCGCTTGATCACTGCGCTTCGCGAACACCTGCGCTCCCGCATACCGGAGCACATGGTCCCTGCGGCTTTCGTGGTCATGGAGAGGTTCCCGCTGAACCCGAACGGCAAGGTCGACAAGAAGGCTCTGCCCATACCACAGTATCGCACACAGACGTTGCGCGTGGACCATGTTGCGCCGCGCGATGCAATGGAACGTTCGCTGGCCTCCATCTGGAGCCAATTGCTTGGGCTGGAGCGTGTGAGCGTGCACGACAACTTCTTCGAACTGGGGGGCCATTCGCTGATCGGCATCCAGCTCCTGGCCCAAGTGGAAGATCAGTTCGGCCGTCCGCTCTCGTTGAAGGACCTTTTCCAGGCGCCCACGATCGCAGAATTCGCCCAATTGTTGCAAGAGGACGGCGTTACCGTGAACTGGGAGAACCTCTCCCCGATCCAGCCCGACGGCAAGCGTGTTCCCTTCTTCTGCGTGCACGGTGATGAGGCGAACTACTTCATTCCCAAATACCTCGGCAACGACCAGCCTTTCTATGCTTTCTTCCACCAAGGCGAGGACGGTAGGCGCATCCAGCACACCAGTGTGGAGGCCATCGCGCTGCACTTCATTCAGGAGATGCGTACCGTACGACCACGCGGGCCGTACCTGATCGGCGGTTATTCCTTCGGCGGTATCGTTGCCTATGAGATGGCACGCCAGTTGACCGCCGCTGGCGAGGAGGTGCCATTGCTCGCGTTGTTCGACACCTATGCGCCGCTGGAATTCAAGCGCGTGATGAAGGAGGAGGAACGCTTCTATTTCCCGATGAAGAACGCGCTGCTGCGCGCCGCCGCCGGTTGGTACCTGAAGCGGAACAAGCCTTTGCCGCCGAAACTGCGACACTTCTACATCATTGATGTGTACGACAAGGCCATCCGGAACTACAAGGCAGGCCCGTACGATGGAGCGCTGACCGTGTTCAAAGCCGACGCTTCCACCGGACCAGACCACATGGGCTGGGCGCTCAATCGCAAGGACGTGATGATCCGCCACATTCCCGGCAACCACTATGACGTGGTGAAAGAGCCCCATGTGAAGGAGCTGGCCTTGGAGCTGGGCAAGTGCATTGACGATGTGCTGCAAAAACGCGCTGTCGAAGCCGTGTGATCATGTCCGATGTCGGCACCCGTCCGCTCGTGGTGTTCTGCTCCGGACCGACCACCGGCTTGGCCAACGCGGCAACGCAACCACCTGCACTGCCTGAACGCGGCCACGTGCATGTGTGGTACGCGCCACTGCACAGCCTGAAGGAGCGCTTGAGCAACTACACGGAACTGCTGGATCCGGTTGAGATGGACCGCATGAACCGTTTCCGATTCGATACCGATCGCGAACGTTTCATACTCGGTCATGGACTGCTGCGCACCTTGCTCGGCCGATACCTGAAACGTGATGCTTCGCTGATCCGCATGGCGCGCGGACCCTTCGGCAAACCCTTCCTCGAACGCAAGAACCTACGCTTCAACCTCAGTGACACGAAGGACGCGGTGATCATCGCCTTCGCCATCGACATGGAACTGGGTGCGGACATTGAGACCATGACGCGCGAAGTGGACCACCGTGCCGTGAGCGAGCACTACTTCACCATGCCCGAGGTGCGGAACATCCAAGAGGCCGCCGAGCCCAAGCGCCGCTTCCTGGAGCTGTGGACCCGCAAGGAAGCTGTGCTGAAGGCCAGCGGCGTGGGCATCATGGAAGACCTGCGTGTGCTGCGCGTGGATGGTGAACGGAACAGCATGCTCATTGAGCACGATGCGTTCGTGGCCATGGCCTCTCCCCAATACCACGTGCGCACATGGCATGTCGGAGAGGACCACCTGATCAGTCTCGCCTCCCCGGAGGCCCCCATCCGGGTGGATCTGTTCCTGGCGTGAGGGCTCACTCTTCCCCCCAGAACCGCGGCACGAAGTTCAGCAGGTAGAGTTTCTCGGAGGCACGCGTGACGGCGGTATACAGCCAGCGCACATACTCACGGTCCAACATCTCCTCTGTAACGTAGCCCTGATCGACGAAGACCGCCTGCCATTGTCCGCCTTGGGCCTTGTGGGCGGTCACGGCGTATGCATACTTCACCTGCAGGGCGTTGGCATAGGGATCCTCCTTCAGCATGCGGTAGAGCTGTCCCTTGTTGCGGGCCGTCATTCCGGCCATCACGGACTGCTGCAGCAGACGCATCTGTGGGCCTGGCAAGGCGGGTGCCTCAACGGAGAGCGTATCCATCATCACCTTGGCGTCGAGCTCGCGGTACTCGTTGCCGTTCCACCAGCCTGCGGTGATGTCGGCGAAACGCAATCCATAGCGCTCTTCAATGCCATGCACACGCTTCACCTCGATGGGCTCTCCGTTGGCTATGAGTTCGGGCGTGCCGTTCTTCCCGGCCCAGAAGTAGTTGTTCTTCACCACCATAAGGCGGTCGTTGCCACAGAGCTCTTCCTCGAAACCGTGAATGCGCGCACGCACCTGCTGACTGTACTGGTAGGCACGCTTGTTGCTTCGGGTGATCAGGCAGACCTCGTCAGCTCCATAGCGGGCGTAGGCTGTTTCCAAGGCATCCTGCAGGTCGTATCCGTCGATCCGTTGCACGTCGGCGAAGCCTTGGACGAAGACCGGCTGCAAGCGCTGCTCCTCCTTCGGCGTTTCCGGCGGAACGGTATCCAGCAGATCGCGCAATGCCGTGGCATTCACCAAGATCCCCGAGGCTTCAGCCTGGCGCACCACATCCGTAAGCTCCACCATACCAGCGTTGAGGCCGAGCGATCGAAGCTCCTTCACCTCCAGCGCAGGGCTGTGGTCGCTGCCCACGGGCGGCAGCTGCGCGGGATCACCGATCAGCAGGAGTTTGCAGCCGCGCGCGGCGAAGACATGATCGAAGAGGTCACGCAGGAGGTCGCGGTCACCGAAGGCACCGCCGCCCCCACCTTGCCCGATCATGCTGGCCTCGTCCACGACGAAGAGCGCGTCCTCGTCCTTGTTCGGCGCCAGCGACATGCCAGCGTAACCGGAGTCATCGCCTTCCGGTGAAACGCGGTAGATCCGACGGTGGATGGTGCTGGCCGGGGCCTGTGCATAGCTGGAGAGCACTTTCGCGGCCCGGCCCGTGGGTGCGAGCAGGACCACGGGGCGACGTTGTTTCGCCAACACCTTCACCAGAGCCCCTACCAAGGTCGTCTTGCCAGTGCCCGCGTAGCCTTTCAGCACCAAGGTCGCCCCATCCTTCTCCGAGGCGAGCAGACGGTCCAGCGCGTGGATGGCCCGGTGCTGTCCGGCCGTGGGCTCGTGGCCGAGCATGGCGGTGAGCCGGGGGCCAAGCTCGGTGGCGCGGGGAGTGGTCATGACGGTGTGGCCGTCGATCACGGCGCGTGGAATGTACACCGGGAACAACGGAAGACCGGGCGGAGCGTGTTTCTTTGGGGCACCAATGCATACGTCCATATCCAGCTCCGGCTACGACCCCTCGAAGGAACGGGCCTGGCACCTCAGCATCTGGGCCAGCGCTTCGCTGACCGGCTGGGCGGTGCATGAGCACAGTACAGGTCGCTGTGTGGCGTTGCATGTGGCCAGCGGCGAAGACCTTCCCGACACGGAAGAGCTTCCCGTACGTCCGCATCGCACATCGTTCGTGGCCCTGCCAGAGATCAGCACATTGGTACCTGAGAGCGCCTTGATGCCGGGCACGGAACTGCAACACCTGAAGCTGGTGCATGGCGCGGTGCCCACCGGCCTGTTACGTGATGAGCCTTTGGAAGCCTTGGGGGCCCGTTGCATCTACCTGCATGACGAAGCCACCGAGCACCGCTTGCTGAAGCGTTTCCCAGCTGCCCGACCGATGCCCTTGCAAGGCCTCATGGTGCGAAGCGTCCTCCGTCACGCGACCGAGGGGCCTGCCCTGCTCGTGCTGCGCACAGCGCAACGGGTGGACCTGGCCGTGGGCCGCGATGGCCGTGTGATCCTGAGCAACGCCTTCCATGCCCGCAGTGCCGAGGACATCCTGTACTACCTTCTTTTCGCCTTGGAACGCACCGGCCTCGCACCGAACGAGGTGACCGTGGCACTGGGCGGAACGCACTTGGAGGAGAATGAAGCGAACCTGCTGCGGGATTACCTGCCCAACCTGCGCCCCTCGCTCAGCGCAGGGGACGCAGTGGTGAACGGACTTACGCTGCACGCACCGGAGCGCTTCTCGGGCCTGTTGGAACAATGCTCATGCGCATCGTAGGCGGCAAATACAAAGGGCGGCGCATCGACCTGCCCAAAGGCATCGACGCCCGGCCCACCACGGACTTCGCGAAGGAAGGGCTGTTCAACATCCTGCACCACAGCGTGCCGCTGGAAGGCATCCGCGTGCTCGACCTCTTCTCCGGCACAGGCAACATCTCGTTGGAGTTCCTGTCCCGCGGTGCGGAGAACGTGCTTTCGGTGGACCAGGACCGCCAGTTGTTCAGCTACCAGCAGGAACTGGCGCGCAAGCTCGAGATCACCGACTGGCAGATGGTGAAGGCCGATGTGTTCACCTTCTTGAACAGCCACCGCAACACCTACGACATCGTGTTCGCTGACCCGCCGTTCAAGCTTGTAGGCATTGAGCGCATCCCTACCTTGGTGCGAGAAGCGGGTCTGTTGGGCGAGGAAGGCATGCTCATTATCGAGCATCCCAAAGAAGCGAACATGAGCAACGACCCGTGGTTCTGGAAACACCGACCCTACGGCACCGTCAACTTCAGCTTCTTCAAACCGAAAGCCACGCCATGAGCCAGCGCATCGCCGTGTTCCCCGGTTCGTTCGACCCCATCACCATCGGGCACGTGAACATCGTGGAGCGCGCCTTGCCCCTGTTCGATAAGGTGGTGGTGGCCATGGGCGTGAACACCACGAAGAAGTACATGTTCCCCGTGGAGCAGCGGCTGGCCTGGGTGAAAGCCACCTTCGCAGCGCAACCCATCGTGGAAGTGATCGGCTTCGAAGGCCTCACGGCCGATCTGTGCAAACGCCTCGGTGCCACCTACGTGATCCGCGGCTTGCGCAACAGTACCGACCATGGCAACGAGCGCAGCATTGCGCTGATGAACATGGTGATCGGCAATGTGGACACCCTGTTCCTGCCTTCGCGGCCTGAACACGCCCACATCAGCAGCACCATCGTGCGCGAACTGATCGCCAATAAGGCCGATGTTTCCGCGTTCGTGCCGAAGGCAGTGGTACTTCCATGAGGCAACTCGTTCTGTTCGTTCTATTGGCTCTGACGCACGTTGCGTTCGGCGAAGCCTCCTTGCGCATCACCGCACCGGAGTTCCACGACCAACCGGTGGTGTTGTTCCGCTACATGGACCTGTTCACGCTGCGCACCGAAGTGATCGCAACGGGTCGCACCGATATACAGGGCTCCGCTTCCATCCGGGCCGAAGTGAGCGGCCGCACCCGCGTGCAATTGCGCATCGGCGAGGCCCGCACGGACCTGTACCTGATGCCGGACGGGCGCTATGACCTGATCTTCCAACGGGTGCAAGGCAATGCGCGCAGCATCGCAGGCACCACGCAAGCGGAAGTAGTGTTCAATGACATGGAGGCGCTGGACATCAATGCGCTGACCAGCGACCTGAACGAACGGCTCGATGCCTTCATTGCGGAGGACCTGGCAACCGACCAAGCCGCGGGCATGCAGGCCGTGGACGTGTTGCGCAAAGGCGGAACGCCACCGCCGGACAGCAGCGCACGCCCGAACACGCTCTTCGTGAACCCCTCGTGGTCCGAGGCGCGGGTGGATACGTTCGAGAAGAAACTGAAGCGCTTCTATGCCGGTGTGGACGACCCGTGGTTCATGGGCACCTTGGAATACGGCGTGGCCGGACTTCGTTTCGGCCCGCGTGCCAACGACAGGGAATTGTACGAGCGCTATCTGAAAGGTCGGCCGGTCCGCTACGATGACCCCGAGTACGTCCGCTTCCTCCGAAGCCTCTTCGAGGACCACTTGATCCGATTCACCTACCTGTCCCATGAGGCAGAGTTGCTGCACGCAGTGAGCATCGGTAATGCCGACAGCGTGAAGAAGGTCTTCGCCACGCACGACTTCCTTTCCTCGGACGACCGCTTGTGCGAACTGGTGGTGATGAACGAGCTGCACGGCGAATACAACGGCAAGGTGCTGGACAAGGCCGGGGTGCTGAGAACCTTGGAACAACTGGCCACGCGCTCCACCTACCTGGAGCATCGCATCATCGCCAAGAACATGGTGTGGGACCTTACCGCCATGCGACCCGGTTCACGGATGCCTTCGCTCCGCCTGACCGACATGAAGGGCGAGGAGGTCCAACTGGACAGCATGCTGAAAGGCCCCGTGCTGATCGCGTTCACCGCGGCCTGGTGTACCTACTGCGAGGTGGAGATGAGCGCGCTGGAATCGTTGTACGGTGAATACGACAAGCTGATCACCTTCATCGGCATTGGCATGGACCCCGGGCAGGAAGCCTTGAGCGCCTCGCTTCGCCTGCACCCCAAGCGCGACTGGACCTGGTTGCACGCACCGGACGATGGACTGCTGATGGAAACCTTACGGCTACGGTCGCTTCCGCAGTTCTTGCTGCTGAACGACACGAACCTCGTGCATTCACCCGCCCCGATGCCTAGCGGTGGCATGCAGGCCATCCTGTACCGCATGAAGTTGGCGGCCGAGGAGGAGAACAAGATCAAGTTCGGGAACGAGCAGCAGCCTCCCAAGCCTCCACAACGCTAAGGAGCGAGGGGTAGGTCTCCGATTTCAACCGTTCCACTTCAGCTGCGTTCAGCCAACGCACTTCGGTAATGTCCTCATTGGTCTGTGGAACGAGGGCTTCCTTGGAAGATGCCTGCATCAGGAACCAATCCGTGCGCTTGAGGTGCAGTTCACCCTTGCGCTCGTAGGTGTGCCAGGTGTGGCAGAGGGACTCGCCCAGCGTGACCTGTTGCAGTCCGCATTCCTCCTGTACCTCACGGACGGCGGCTACGGGAATTTCCTCGCCCTTCTCCACCTTGCCTTTGGGCAGGTCCCAGCGACCGAGGCGGTGGATGGCGAGCAACCGGCCCTGCTCGTCAGTGACCGCACCACCAGCGGCTTGCACGAACACGTACCGCGAGCGGAACTCCTTCCAGATCCGGGGCACATCGGCACCGTGCAGCACCAGTCCGGCCAGCTCCATCCGGCGCTCGAACTGCTTCACGGCCAGCCCTACTTCACGCGGGTCATCGATCCGCAGCATCAGAACATTCACAGCAGGCGCTGGCAGTTCAGCCGTTGCAGTGATCAGCAGCGGCCGACCGTCGATATGGATCTCGTACTTTCGTTGCATGGACGCCCGCTTGGATCCGGCCCTCAAGATCGCTGAATTCCTGCTTCAGATCAAGGCCGTGAAATTAAGTCCCGCCAAGCCCTTCTCGTGGGCTTCGGGCTGGAAGTCGCCGATCTACTGCGACAACCGCAAAACCCTCTCCTACCCTGCTGTGCGGACCTACATCCGCCAACAGTTCGTGCATGTGATCAACCACGAGTTCGGCAGGCCGGACATGGTGGCCGGTGTGGCCACGGGCGGCATTGCGCACGGCGCATTGGTCGCGCACGACCTGGGTCTGCCCTTCATTTATGTGCGCAGCAGCGCCAAGGAGCATGGCATGAAGAACCAGGTGGAAGGCGACCTCACCGTTGGCCGCAGCGTGGTGGTGGTGGAGGACCTTGTAAGCACCGGTGCCAGCAGCCTGAACGCCGTACAGTCCCTGCGCGACGCGGGTTGCGAAGTGAAGGGCATGGTCAGCATCTTCACCTACGGCTTCGAAGAGGCACGGCTGGCCTTCGAGCAGGCTCGTGTGAAACTCGTAAGCCTTACCGACTACCCGATCCTGCTGGAGCAGGCCCTGCATTCGAACTACATCACCGAGAAGGATGTGCTCTCGCTCAACGAGTGGCGCAAGGATCCTTCGAACTGGAACCAGAAGACCCCCGCATGACGCGTATTGAAAGCAAGCAGGTGGACATTGCGAAGCCTGCAGCGCAGGTCTACGCGTTCCTTCAGGACATGAACAACTTCCAGCAGCTGCTTCCGCAGGACCGGATCAGCGAGTGGAAGAGCGATGGCACTTCCTGTAGTTTCAAGGTGCAGGGTGCGGCCACCATTGGCCTGAAGTTGGACGGTGGAACGCCCAACAGCGTTGTGCGCATGGTGAGCAGTGAGCGCAGTCCCTTCCCGTTCACGTTGACCGTGAACCTCGAAGAGCGTGGCGACAGCACACATGCCGGACAGGTGTTCGAAGCCGACCTGAACCCCTTCATCAAGATGATGGTGGAAAGCCCGCTGAAGCACCTCTTCGACCACATCGCGGATAAGATGGTGGCGGTGCATAGTGCGGCTTGATCCTTCCTGACGTTCCAGTGACGCGGTGCGGGGCCATCTTTGCGCCACGAACCCATGGCCAGCCGACGCGGACGATCCCGCCCCATTGACGATGACGGCGCCAAGCCGGCGAAGCTGGACAAGGCCACCCTGCGAAAGGCCGCGCGCCTGTTCCGCTACCTGAAGCCCTACCGCTGGACCTTCGGCCTGGGGCTGGTGTTCCTGCTGTTCACGAGCCTGCTGAGCCTGGCCTTCCCCATGCTGCTGGGCAAGTTGGTGGATGCCCGGCCGATCACCAGCTTCCTGGATGCGCCGCTCACGGACCTCGCGAACATCCACTCCATCGCGAAGATCCTTTTGCTGGTCTTCGCAGCACAGGCCCTCTTCGGCTTCTTCCGCATCTACACCTTCGGGCTGGTAAGCGAGAACGCCCTGGCCGACCTGCGCAACGACACCTACCGCCACCTGCTCACGCTGCCTATGGCCTTCTTCGCGACCCGCCGCGTTGGTGAGCTGAACAGCCGCATCAGCGCCGATGTGGCCTTGCTGCAGGAAGGGCTGACCACCGTGCTCGCGGAGTTCCTACGCCAGTTCGTGGTGATCGGCCTTGGCCTGTTCGTGCTGGTGCGTGTGAGCGGTGAACTGACGCTGACCATGCTGGCCACACTGCCCGTGGTCGCCTTGGTGGCCGTGGTCTTCGGGCGTTACATCCAGAAGCTGAGCAAGCAGGTGCAGGACCGCATCGCCGACACCAACGTGATCGTGGACGAAACGCTCCAGGGCATCCAGAACGTGAAGGCCTTCGCCAACGAACGCTGGGAAGCGAAACGCTACGCGGACGGTGTGCGCAAAGCCCGTGACCTGGCCATCTTGAGCGCACGCTGGCGCGGGGGCTTCGTCAGCTTCATCATCTTCTGCATGTTCGGCGTGGTGGTCTTCATCGTGTGGCGCGCCGTGCTGCTGAAGGCCGAAGGGAAGTTGGAGTTCGGTG
>JADZGG010000121.1 GCA_020854015.1 Flavobacteriales bacterium | reverse complement strand
TGAACGCCAAGGAGAGCAAGCCGAACACCAAGTGCGCCAAGTGAAGCCCGGTGAGCACGTAGATGTACTGGCTGGCCGCGTTGGACTGGTCCGCCATTTCGTCGTTCAGGGGCTTGCTATGTCCGGTGTCGTCCGGCATGAAATACTGGCCGTTCACCAATTCCAAGGTGATGCCTTTCCGGGCGATGGTATAATCCTGGCCATAGACCCCGTTGCTCTGGAGCACCTTGCTGAAGCTCAGGATGTTGCCGAGGCCGCGAAGCTCCTTCCAGCCCTTGAACTGACTGAAGGCGAAGGCAAGCCCGAGGGCCAATGAGGCCACCAACAACGGTGCGGCCAAGCGTGTCCGGCCCTGGCGGGTGACCATCAATGCCAACTGGACCGTAATGCTGCTCAGAAGGATGAAGGCCGTGCTCCAATAGAAGGCGGCCGGGATGCGGATGCTCACCCAGAAATCCACACTGCCCTTGCTCACCAGGTAGGCGCTCAGCAGGCCGGAGAAGGCCATGACAATGGCGAAGAGCAGCAGGTAGGTCAGGTTCTTCCGCACCTTCACCTTTACAGTGGGATCAACATCACGGTCCGCCTTTGCGGCAGCGGACAGGTCGTAGGAGGTGGCGTTCATAGGCGGTCGAGCACGTAGGCGATCTGGACGACAGGCAGGTGGATGAAACTGGCGAACATCAACTTTCGGGCGTCAGCCTTGTCCAGCGTGCGGTAAAGGCGGAACGCAGGCACCAGCATCAACAGCCCGGCAGCCGTGGCCACCATGGCGCTCACCGGACCGGTGAGACCGAACACCCAAGGCAGTGCACCCACCGGAATAACGAACAAGGTGTACAAAAGGATCAGAAAGGCACTGTAGCGATCCTGTCCGCCCTCTGATGGAAGCAAGTGATACCCGGCTTTCTTGTAATCCTCGTGCAACACCCAGGCGATCGCCCAGAAGTGGGGGAACTGCCACATGAACTGGACTGCGAAGCAAAGCCCGGGTCCGAGCCCGAACTGACCGGTGGCCGCCACGAAGCCCAGCATGGGAGGGAAAGCACCGGGGAACGCACCCACGAGAACCGACCAGGGCCCCTTCTTCTTCAGCGGCGTGTACAGGGCCACATACATGAACAGGCTGAGGAAACCGAGGACCGCTGTGAGCGGACCGAAGACCACCCAGAGCAGCACGATACCGGCCAGACCGGCCAAGAGGGCCACCACCACCGCCTCGTTCACCGCCAAGGCCTCACGCACCAACGGACGGTCCGCCGTGCGCTTCATCAGCCCATCCTCGTTCACCTCGATCACCTGGTTCAGGGCATTGCTCGCTCCGGTCACCAAGGTTCCGGCCAAGGCCAGCAGCAGCAGTTCGGACCACAGGAAGCCACCCTTCTCCACGCCGAACAAGTAGCCCAGCACGGCGCTCAGCACCACCAAGGAGGTCAGCCGCAACTTGAACAAGGCCGCTACTTCCCGCAGCTTGTTCGCTGAGGTCGGCTGGGCCGCATATGCTTCGGGGCGTTCCACGTTCGGGCGCGAAATTACCGGTCAGCGGGGATCATCCGTAAACAGATTGCTACTGTAGGACGTACCGAGCTTCCTGCACCGGATGTCGGTCCCGGAAATAGGTGGAGATGCCCAACCGGACGTAGTTCGTCAACCCCTGCCCCACTTCCGGGCTTCTGGAACGCAGGGTCCAGGCCAGCTCCATCATCAGGCCCGAGCGCGGCGCCACCAAGTAGCCCACGCTGAGCTCATTGTGCAGGATGGTCACTTTCATCGGATCACCCAGGTAGTAGTCGTAGTTCTCGTAATGTGTGCTGTCGCGTAAGGGGCGGCTGTTCTCGTTCAGGAAGATGTTGTTGCCGTAGCTGCTGTTCGCGGAACTTCCGGTGTCCTGACCCATCACCGCCACGGAGAAGAGCTCGCGCAGCACCCACCGGTCCTTTCTCCATTCCCCCTGAACAAGCGCTTCCCAGAAGTTGCTGCCATAGGGATGTGCCAATGGCTGGCCTGCATGGCTGTAGTTCTGCCGCGTGTCGCTGTGCGTGTACATGAAGGGGCGCACATAGTTGAACTCGGCCCTGAGCATCAACCCCTTCTGCCCGAGTATATCATGACCGATGGCGCCCACTTGGAAGGCCTGCTTGTTCGCATACCAGCCATCTCCCGCCCGCACATTGGCCAGCAAGAACTCGTCCAGCATCAACTGCGAATAGAGCAGGGTGCGCTTGCCCACTTTCACGTTGAAGGCGAAGCCGAGCAGCGCATTGTCCGGAGAGCCGAGGCTGAACTCCACCGGCCGCAGGAACACCATCGGGTTCATGTAGTTGATGTCGAAGCCGCGGGGGTAGTTCGGGTCATTGTCCTGCCACACAATGGCCTCGAACACGCCGAAGTTCACCCGCTTGGAGGCGTTCCAGCTGAGGTAGTGGAAGCTGGCGAACTTGCGCAGATAATCCTGTGGGTCTCCTGCCGCACCACGCACATCGCTCATCTGCGTGAACAGGTTGACGTACTTGATGTGCCAAGCGGTGGTGGTGATCTTGAAGTAGGGATAGCTGTACGCGTTGTCGCTAAGGAACAAGGACCGAAGTCCTTCCCCGAAGAAGTTCTTGCCGCGCCCCAGTGTGAAGTGGAAGTAGCGGCCCACGGATACATCGGCGCTCGCGTTCCAATCGTAGTGCGTGTAAGCAGGACCATTGCCATACG
>JADZGG010000120.1 GCA_020854015.1 Flavobacteriales bacterium | reverse complement strand
GACGGCCGGAAAGATGTGCCCGCCCGTACCGCCCCCGCTGATGAGGACCTTAAGCAAGGGCGACGTCGGCTTCATCGGTGGAGGAAGTGCGACCCTTCGCCTCTGGCGCATCGGGGACCTTGTCGTAAACGCTGCGGCTCACGCTGATGATGATGCCTACAGCGAGGCAAGCGAACCAAATGCTCGTTCCACCCATGCTCACCAATGGCAGGGGCTGACCAGTCACAGGCACCATCCCCACGGATACGGCCATGTTCATCATCGCGGTCAGCACCAAGCTCAAGGCCAGAGCGATCGCCGCGTATGACCCGAAGGGCTTCTCACAGCGCGCCGCGATCCGTACCGCACGAAGCATGAGGATCAAGTAGAGCAGCAGCAAACCCAATCCACCGAACAACGATCCGTACTCTTCAATGATGAGCGCGTAGATCATGTCGCTCTCCGAGTGCGGCATGTAATTGCGCGACGTGCCGGTTCCCGGGCCATTGGGCAGCAGTCCGCCCACAGCAATGGCGATCTTGGCGTTGTTCGCCTGGAAGTTGGCGTCCCGGTCCTCAGCGGTGGTCTGTGGGTCATTGGACAGCCAGCGTTCCAAGCGACCTTCCCAGGTCTGGATCCGCGGCAGCAGATCGGGATAGGTCTTCGCCACAACAAGCAACAGGGCGAACGCAGCGATGGCCAATAGGATAAGTCCACCGATGTGCTTGAACGGCACACGAGCGATGAAGAGAAGGACCAGACAGGTGATGCCGAGCAATGCTGCAGTGGAGAAGTTGGCCGGCAGAATGAGACCGCAGATCGCTCCTATGGGGATGCCGAGACGAAGCAGCACCTCGCGGAAGGTCCAAGGCTCCTCCTGTTGCTTGCTCAGCACGCGCGCCAGATAGACGAGCAATACCACCTTCGCCAGATCGCTCGTCTGAAACGTGATGCCGAGCCCCGGAACAGCAAGCCAGCGCGACGCTCCGTTCACGTTGCTTCCCACCAGGAGTGTGAGCAGCAACAAGCCACCGGTGATCACGATGAGCAGCTGCGAGAGCTTTGAGTAGGCCGTGTAGCGGAGTCGGCTGGCCATGTACATGATGGCGCCGCCGGAAGCGAGCATAAGGGCGTGCTTGAACAACAGGCGGAAGCCGCCTCCCGGCGAACGCCAGATCAGCCAGGCACCACCGCTATAGACGGAGAGCAGGCTGAGCAAGCCCAGGAACAGGACCACCACCCAGATGATCCGGTCGCCGTGCAAGTGTCGTTCGAAGAGGGCTTTCATGCTCGCAACATTGATCAGAGGTCACGAACGGCTCGCTTGAACTCCGCGCCGCGCTCTTCATAGTTCGCAAAACCATTACCGCTCGGGCAGGCCGGGCTGAAGAGCACGGCTTCACCGGAACGTGCGAGCTCATGTGCCAGGAAAACGGCGGTCCTCACTTCCTCGGCGAAATACACGCGCTCGGTGAACGGCTGAAGAGCCTCGATCTCCCGTTCGTTCCCACGACCGAAGAGGACGAGGGCAACGATCTTTTCCTTCAAGAGGTCCTGTACCTGGCCGTGCCCCACTTCATTGGGCAACGCTCCAGCGATCCATAGCAAGGGCTTCTCCACGTTCGACATGGCGCTCAACGTGGCATCCAGGAAGGTGGAGCGCGAATCGTTGATGTACTCCACCCCCTTCACCGTGGCCACATACTCGAGGCTGTGCGGCCCCATGGTCGTTTCCGCCAAGGCTTGTCGGCGAGCTTCGGTAAGCTGCTCGGCCAGTCGTTGTGCAAGGATGCGCTGGTAGGTGTCCTGGTCCATGGTCGTATGGTTATTGATGGAACCTGGTTCTTTGATCGGCTTACAGACCACGCACCGCAGCCTTGAACTGACGGCCGCGGTCCTCGTAGTTCTCGAACAGGTCGAAGCTGGCGCAAGCAGGGCTGAGCAACACCACATCACCGTTCTCCGCCAGGTCGTAGGCCGAACGCACTGCTTGTTGCGCGCTGGCCGTGTCGATGATCTCGGACACCAGACCAGCGAACGCCTTGTGGATCTTCGCGTTGTCCGTGCCCAAGCAGACGATGGCCTTCACCTTCTGCTTCACCAGGTCGCGCAGGATGCCGTAGTCGTTGCCTTTGTCGGTACCACCCACCACCCAGATCACGGGCTTCTCCATGCTCTCCAACGCATACCATGCACTGTTCACATTGGTGGCCTTCGAGTCGTTGATGAACTCGACACCGTTCACTGTGGTCACTCGCTCCAGGCGGTGCTCCACGTTCTGGAAATCACTGAGGCTTTCACGGAGCACATCATCGCGCACTTCGAGAATGCGTGCTGCGATGCCTGCGGCCAATGAATTGTAGGCGTTGTGTTTTCCTTGGAGGGCGAGTTCGAGAATGCTCATGCTGAAGGTGGTTTGGTCCGAGGTGATATGGAGTTGCTTGTCCTGGAGGAAGCCTCCAAGGGGCACGGTGTTCATGATGGAAAAGGGCCAGCGACGGGCCTTGACGGTGTGGAGCGTCAGGCCGCGGGTGATCTCCTCATCATCCGCACAATGGATGAAGTGGTCCCCGGAGCTCTGGTTCATCGCGATGCGGAACTTGCTCGCGACATAGTTCTCCATGCGGTACGCGTACCGGTCCAAGTGGTCCGGCGTGATGTTGAGCAGCACAGCGATGTGCGGCTTGAACGATCGGATACCATCAAGCTGGAAGCTGCTCAGCTCAAGCACATGAACGGGCCTGTCCCGTTCAGCGATCAGGCGGGCGAAGCTGTGCCCCACGTTGCCACCCACACCCACGTCCATACCGGCCTTGCGCAGGATGTGCCCAGTGAGCAACGTGGTGGTGGTCTTGCCGTTCGCTCCGGTGATGCCGACGATCGTGG
>JADZGG010000119.1 GCA_020854015.1 Flavobacteriales bacterium | reverse complement strand
GCACTCCTTCCTCGGTTTTGATGGTGACCTCCGGAACGTGACGCAGGAGGTGAACTACACCTTCTTCAACCCCAAGGCAGGTGTGTTGTTCCGGTTGGCTGATGGACGGAAGGCCTATGCAAGCGTTGCACTTGCCAACCGCGAGCCGAACCGCGATGACCTTACCGGTACGAGCCCTGAGAGCCGCCCGTCGAGCGAGCACATGACCGACCTGGAGGTGGGCTACGAGCATCGCACCGCGCTTATGGTGGCCGGCATCAACGGCTACTACATGGACTACAGGGACCAGTTGGTGCTCACCGGCGAATTGAACGACGTCGGCTATGCGCTGCGCACCAACGTGCCCAGCAGTTACCGTGCGGGTGTCGAGCTAACGCTGAACACGCGCATCACCCGGCAGCTGGTCTGGCGTGCGAACGCGACCTTCAGCCGCAACGTGGTGCGTGACTACACCGAATACCTCGATGATTGGGACAACGGTGGGCAGCAGGCGGTGAACGTGGGGGAGAGCGAGCTTGCCTTCTCGCCATCGGTGGTCGCAGGAAGCGAATTGGGCTTCCGCTTATGGGATGGTCCGGCCAAAGGCAGCGCTGAACTGACCTTGGTGACCAAGTACGTCGGTCGACAATACCTCGACAACTCTGCCAGTGTTGATCGCGCGCTGGATCCCTATTGGGTGAACGACGTCCGGGCCAACATCTCTCTGCTCTGCGTGAAAGGCCTGAAACGCATCGACATCAACTTGACCGTGCGCAACCTGTTCAGTGAGCTCTACGAGAACAACGGCTGGGTATACAGTTACATCTACGAAGGCCGCCGCAGCGATATGGTGAACGTATTTCCGCAGGCGCCACTGAACATCCTGATGGGCGCGACACTGAGGTTCTAGGCGGGAAACAAAGGTTCTATTGCGAGGTTGAGTGTTCCTTGGCTACGTTTGAAGGAACCTATCGCACGACCTTCCCATGCGCGTACCTCAAACACTGCTCGTTGCACTGCTTCTGTCGGTCAACGTCTCCGCCCAGTTAGCGTATGACGCTGGTATCGTGGACTATGTGGGGCTCAAGTACCCTTGTGATGGGGCCGTAGTGCCTACGCTTCGTATCCAGAACCAAGGCACCACCACCATGAGCACCTGTGTGGTGGAGACCTGGAAGAACGGGTTGTTCGACAACTCCTTCAACTGGAATCTCGCGGTACCGGCGCCAACTGGTGTCACACGCCAACCCGCGCTGCCGATGATCACCGGCGTGAACGATGGCGACGTGCTTGAGTTCCGCATCATCTCGGTGAACACAGTGACAGATCAAGATGCGACCGACAACTTCCGAACGGAGACCATCAACGGAACTTCCGAAGTGAGCCCCAGCTACGAGGTGAAGGTGCAGGTGTTCACTGACGGTGACACCCAGGAGACCACATGGACGATCGTCGACGCCACAGGTGTGGTGGTGGCGAACGGCGGACCCTATGTCACGGTCAATGCGCTTGAAGAGGAAACGGTGGTGCTTTCGCCCAGTGCCTGTTATGACTTCAAGCTGGCGGACAGCGGTGGGGACGGCATGGACCAACGCTCCAGCTCGCTGCCGGGCTACGTCAAAGTGATCGGCCTCGGAACGGAAGTGATCGCGGTGAACGGCAACGACTTCAGCACATCCTACACCGAGGGGCTTCATGCTGGGGATGATCCCTGGGCAGTGAACGATGCTTCGGTCAGCACGGTCTCCTTTCCATCAGGGACCGTGTGCGATGTGCAATTCCAACCTGTTGTGCAGCTCACGAACCTTGGCTCTGCGACCTTGAACGACGTGCAGGTCGTAGTGAGCGTGGACAATGTGGAACAGTACACGACAACGCTGAGCGGCCTTGCATTGGCGGCCTCCGGAAGCATTTCGATCACGCTGCCTGCGATCTCTTCCTCCGGCAGTCACACGCTTTCCGTGCGCACACAATTGCCGAACGGGTCGGCTGATGAGGTTCCGGGTAACGACGAAGCCACGAGCGTGTACAACGCCAGCGGCCAACTGGTGAAGGTGCAGGTGAGCAGCGATTCGGATCCCGGTCAGATCAGCTGGACGCTCTACGATAACGTCTTGTTTCCAGTAGCGAACGGATCACCTTCACTGACCCCGAACAGCACGTCCACTTCGTCGCATTGCCTGCCAGGGAACATTGATGGTCGTTATTCACTGTTGCTGTTCGACAGCTTCGGGGATGGTTTCGTGGGAGGTTCCTGGCGTTTGCTGGACAAGTTGGACCGTGTGATCCTCCAGGACAACGGATCGTTCGCAGGCCAGAGTCCGGCCAATACGCCGCTTACCAGTGGTTATGGCGCACATGAATTCCAGCTTCCCCTTGGCCCTTCTAAGCCATGGACGGCTTCGCCTTATGCGGTCTGCGGTGTCTTCAGCATGGGTCTGCAAAGCAAAGTGCGTTGCACCACGGCAGCGGGTGCGGTCAACTACCAATGGGAGTTCTCGGATCCCAACTTGGGCTATCGTCGGAGGGTCACGGCCAGTGTGAACTACGTGACCTGGATGAGCATGCAGGCCATGCCGCCGCAGTTGGGCGTCGTGTACTTCGTGCGCAATCGCGCTGACCAAGGTGCGGTCGGCTTCGCGGATGACAAGTGGGGTGCAGGCTGTGAGATGGGTTGGGCCGGCTCCGGTTCGTTCTGCTCGACTTTGATAGCCACTCCGGGAAGCACCTTCTCCTGCGGTGCGACACGAACGTGGGGTGGTAGCTCGAAGGTCTGGGCAACACCCGTTGTCGGAGCCTTTCCTTACGATGCGAACGGCAACGGACTGTTCACCGATGCTGGTGATCAGGCCTCCGCTTACCACTGGCGCTTCACCGGTACGGGCGGTTTCCAGCGCGACCTGTACACCGCTTCCTATACTCTTCCACTGACATGGACCACACAGCCCTTGGTCGCGGGCAACACCTATCAGGTACAGGTGGAGG
>JADZGG010000118.1 GCA_020854015.1 Flavobacteriales bacterium | reverse complement strand
GCGGGAGGCATGATGCTGTGGCAACACGGCTGGCCTAAGCTGGTGAACTTCACGGACAAGATGGAGCACTTCGCCGACCCGATCGGCCTGGGCTCCACCATCTCGCTGAGCTTGGTCGTGCTGGCCGAGTTCATTTGTGCCCTGCTGGTGGCCTTGGGTCTGTGGACGCGCTTCACCACCATCCCGCTCATCATTGCCATGGCCGTGGCGGCCTTCATCGCGCATGGTGGCGACCCCTTCGGCGAGAAGGAGATGGCCGTGCTGTACATGACCGCCTTCCTGACCATTTTCCTGAGCGGTTCGGGGCGCTTCAGTCTCGACCGCCTCACCTTCCAATAGGCCGCAGGCAACCGTCCGCGTCTACCTTTCGCAACGTCGCCCATGTGAACGGGTGAACGAACAATCTCTGACTACATGCCTGTATCCCTCGTTACCGGCGGCGCCGGCTTCATGGGCGCCCATTTGGTGAAGGAACTCCTGTCCATGGGCCACACCGTGGTGGCGCTGGACGACCTCAGCGGCGGCTTCCGCGATCAGGTGGACCCACGCGCCACCTTCGTGCAAGGCTCCATCAACGACTATGCCTTGCTGGACGCACTGTTCGAAGCCCACAAGTTCGACAACGTGTACCACCTCGCGGCGTATGCGGCGGAAGGGCTGAGCCACTTCATCCGGGGCTTCAACTACCAGAACAACCTGATCGGCAGCATCAACCTGATCAACGCCAGCGTGCGATACAAGGTGAAGTGCTTCGTGTTCACCAGCAGCATCGCTGTCTATGGCGCCCTGCACCCGCCCATGCGCGAGGACATGCAGCCCGTGCCCGAGGACCCGTATGGCGTGGCGAAGCTGGCCGTGGAGCTGGACCTGTACGCCGCGCGTCACATGTTCGGTCTCAACTACGTCGTGTTCCGTCCGCATAACGTGTATGGCGAATACCAGAACATCGGCGATCGCTACCGGAACGTGGTGGGGATCTTCATGAACCAGCTGATGCAGGGACAGAGCCTGAGCGTCTTCGGCGATGGGCTGCAACAGCGTGCCTTCAGCTACGTCGGCGACATTGCCCCGGTGATGGCGCGCTGCGTGGATGTGCCCGAGGCTTACGGACAGGTATTCAACATCGGGGCTGATACGCCCTACACGGTGGTGGAACTGGCCGGCGCGGTGATGGAGGCCATGGGCGTGAAGGGCGAACTGAAGCACGTGGAGGCCCGCAACGAAGTGGTACACGCCTGGAGCGACCACAGCAAGTTGGAACGCATCTTCGGCAAGCAACCCAACACACCACTGGTCGAAGGCCTTACCCGCATGGCCGACTGGGCGAAGCGCACGGGTGCCCGCCAGAGCAAGACCTTCGGCCACATCGAGATCACGGAGAAGCTGCCGCCATTCTGGGCCGCGCAGTCATAGCAGCGCAGGTCCTTCGAGGGACACGCACCGTGCGTTCCTCCGTCGTTTCGCATCTTCGCAGCCCCCATGCCCCGTATCCTGTTCATCACCCAGCACCGTCCGGACCGCAGTCCAGGGCAGCGCTTCCGGTTTGAACAGTACCTAGGCTACCTGGAGCAGCACGGCTACCGGTGTGAGCATTCGCCCATTGTGAGCGAAGGGGACGACAAGTTCCTCTACAAGCCCGGCAACTACTTCGAGAAGGCCCGTTTCGTTCGACGCAGCCATGCCATCCGCAGGCGGGATGTAGAACGGATGAACGACTTCGACATCATCTTCATTTTCCGTGAAGCCTTGATGACGCGGAACATCCGCTTCGAGAAACTCTTTCGCCAGAGCCGGGCCAAGCTGGTGTTCGACTTCGACGACGCCATCTGGTTGCAGAACGTCAGCGAAGCCAACAAGTGGTTCAGTTGGATCAAGGACGCGGGCAAGACCAGTAAGCTCATCGGCCTCAGCGACCTCATCTTCGCTGGAAACGCTTACCTGGCGGACTATGCCAAGCGCTTCAACCCGAACACGGTGATCGTGCCCACGACCATCGACACAGAGGAGTACAAGCCTGTGGAGCGGAAAGGACAGGGGCCGGTCACCATCGGCTGGAGCGGCAGTATCACCACCATCCAGCATGTCCGCTACGCCATCCCAGCGCTCAAGGTCATCAAGGCGAAGTACGGCGACCGGGTGGCCATCCGCGTCGTGGGCGACGGCAGCTATCGCGAACCCGAGCTGGGCGTGGTTGGTATGCCTTGGCGGAAGGACACCGAACTGCTGGATCTCGGCGGCATGGACATCGGCATCATGCCCCTACCGGACGACGAATGGGCGCGTGGAAAGTGCGGGCTGAAGGGCCTTCAGTACATGGCCCTTGGCATACCCGCGATCATGAGCCCTGTGGGCGTGAACAGCGAGATCATCCGTGACGGGGTGAACGGGCACCTGGCCACCACCAAGGAAGAATGGGTGGACCGCCTAAGCCGCCTGATCGACAACACCGAAGCACGACGCGCCATGGGTATTGAAGCCAAGCGCACTGTGGAAGAACATTACAGCGTGCATGCCTGGCGCAGCCGCTACCTGGAGCATTTCAACCGATTGATCGAACACAATGGACCCAATGACCAACGACCTGAAGCGGACCGCGCTCACGCACGTGCATGAAGCGCTTGGCGCCAAGATGGTGCCCTTCGCCGGCTACCTGATGCCTGTGCAATACACCGGCGTGAACGATGAGCACCTGGCCGTACGCAACAGCGTCGGTGTGTTCGACGTGAGCCACATGGGGGAATTCCTGGTCCGTGGTCCGGGTGCGCTCGATCTGATCCAGAAAGTGACCAGCAACGATGCGAGCAAATTGGCCGTGGGCAAGGTGCAGTACAGCTGTTTGCCCAACGCTACCGGCGGCATTGTGGACGACCTGCTCGTGTACCGCATGCAGCACGGCGATGACCATCACTACGTCCTCGTGGTGAACGCCAGCAACATCCAGAAGGACTGGGATTGGATCAACTCCCTGAACACCTTCGATGCACAGTTGGAGAACATCAGCGATCACATGAGCCTACTGGCCGTCCAGGGCCCGAAGGCCACCGCCACCCTGCAACCCCTGTTCAGCGTGGACCTGGGCGCCATGGAGTATTACACGGCTCAGTACGCCGAAATGAAAGGGGTGGGGCTGGTGCTGATCAGCAGCACGGGCTACACCGGTGCGGGCGGCTACGAGGTGTACATGCCGAATCCGCTGGCCCAGAAGGCGTGGGACACCGTGTTCGAGAGCGGCGCACCCTACGGCATCAAACCGACCGGCCTGGCCTGTCGAGACACACTACGCTTGGAGATGGGATTCTGCCTGTACGGCAACGACATCGACGACACCACTTCGCCCTTGGAGGCCGGTCTGGGCTGGATCACCAAGTTCACCAAGGACTTTACCAATAGCGCTGCGCTG
>JADZGG010000117.1 GCA_020854015.1 Flavobacteriales bacterium | reverse complement strand
ATCGGAATGGATGTCGTCCATGCACGCATGACCGCCCTTGTCCAAACGCTTGCAACGCGCCGCGTAAAAGCATTCGCAACCGGAGCTGGGCTCCACCACACTGCCCCTTCCGTACAGTTCGAATTCGTGGCGGTTGAAGATGTTATTCATCAGCACCAGGTTCTTGTGCCTGCCGAGCGCGAGGTGCATGGCCATGGTCACCTGGGTCACCACCGTATCGCAGTGATCGAGCAGGTCGATGAAGAGCTGCAGGTCGAAGAAGCCGAAGTAGGTGGCACCGCTGGCCGCGGCGATGCGCAGATTGCGCTCATGCTCCTGTTCGCCACCGAGCAGTAGCACTTCGTAGCCGTCCTTCTTCAACAGCTGCGCCAGTTCGGTCCACTGTCCTTCGCTCCAAAGCCGGCTGGTCCAACGTCCGCCACAACCGGTGTTCAGGCCCACCACATGGCGGCCCCGATCAATGTCCCATGCACGCCGACCGGCCGCATGGTTGTCCAGCACGTATTCCTCCCCCGCGAAGGTGAAATCCGCCACGGCGAAGATCTCCTGCAGGTAGTTGAGCGTGTTCTTCTGGCTCAGGTCATCGAAGACACCGGTACTGAACTTGTGCACGGCCAGTTCATCCGCCGGAGCGCAGCGACCGTCCTTCCAAGTGAACCCGTGCTTCACCTTGGCCTTCACCCTCGCCATCAAGGCACAGGCCTCGCGGTCCTTGTCCAGGTTGATCGCGTAGTCGTACTCGGTCTCTTCGATCACCAGCACCGAGGACAGGCTGAAAGGCAGCTTGAGGTCCACGGTGGCGGGTAGGATCTCGGGGCTGAGCGTGAGCCAATGGATCTCGGCCTGCGGGAAGCGCTTGCGAATGGGCGTGAGCAAGGGTGTGGTGCGCACCACATCGCCCAAGGCGCCCAGTTTGATGATGAGCACCCGGTGCTTGATGGGGTCATAGTGGGTGCAGTCGGCGCAGTGCACGCCGTGCTGCTTGTGCGGTTTGCAGGGCACATCGCCACGGAAGTGCCTGCAATCGGGACGGAAGGTGATCATTGGCAAGGGGCCGAAGTTAGCCGCCGCCTTGCTGACCAGCAGGGTCCGGCCGCGTTCTTGCAGGGCGGGGGCCACCCCACCCCCAAAAGTATCTTTGCACCCATGCTCGCTCGTGCCATCTTCCTTCCGCTGCTCCTCACATTGGCGACCGCCGCCTTAGCCCAGCCCCCAGCGCCCAATCAAAAGGACGCCAAGGGCCTGAAGCAAGGGCGTTGGGCCAAGACCTGGGCCGAGAGCAGCCAGCTGCGCTACGAAGGGCAGTTCAAGGATGATCAGCCCGTGGGCCGTTTCACGTACTACAGCAATAATGGCAAGGTCGAAAGCCTCGTGGACCACTACCCGGACGGCAAGGCCTCACACGCCAAGCACTACCACCCCAACGGCAAGCTGATGGCCGAAGGGCGTTACGTCGGCCAGGAGAAGGACAGCACCTGGAGCTTTTTCGATGCCGAGGGCCACAAGCGCAGCATGGAACAGTGGTCGGTAGGCCAGAAGGACGGCGAACAGATCACCTACTACGCAGATGGGAAAGTGGCCGAGAAAGCCACCTGGGTCAAAGGCGTGCAGCAGGGTGCTTTCGAGCAGTTCTTCGACAACGGTCAACCCAAGGCCCGTTCCACCTACCAGAAAGGTCAGCCTGAAGGTACCATGACCTACTACTTCCCCCGCGGCAAGAAGGAGATCGAGGGAAAGATGGTGAACGGGGACCGCGATGGTACCTGGTACTACTTCAACGAGGACGGCACTGTGCAGATCCAGATCCTCTATAAGACCGGCACCTACGTGAAGGACAGAAAGGAGAACGGCACCTTCAAGGAGTACTACGATCAGGACAAGCTGAAGAGCGAGGTGACCTACAAAGCCGGCCGCAAGGAGGGGCGGTTCACCGAGTGGAACAACGATGGCGCCTGGGTCGAGCGCCCGGTGAAGATCGGCCCTGATAGCATGCAGAAAGGCGATATGGAACGTGTGCTCGAAGGCCAGACGAAGAAGCGCGAAGGCACCTACAAGAACGACCTACTCGAAGGCGAATTGAAGGA
The DNA here is from genome assembly GCA_020854015.1 of Flavobacteriales bacterium. Classification (GTDB taxonomy): domain Bacteria; phylum Bacteroidota; class Bacteroidia; order Flavobacteriales_F; family PHOS-HE28; genus PHOS-HE28. The sequence goes on along the minus strand of JADZGG010000117.1, from coordinate 8,614 downwards.
GTACGATGAGAACGGCAAACTGATCCGGACGGTCAATTATGCGGCCGGGGAGGAAGTGAAGTGACGGTGGATAGTGAACAGAGGAATAGGTTGATGGACGGACAGAACGAATGAGCAAGCACGGTCGGGTACTGGTGGCCATGAGCGGCGGGGTGGACAGCTCCGTGACCGCGCTCATGTTGCACGATGAAGGGTACGAGGTGATCGGCGTGACGATGAAGACCTGGGACTACGCCGACACCAGCGGAGGCAAACGCGTGACCGGCTGCTGCGACCTGGACAGCATCAGCGATGCACGGAACATGGCCGTAAGCCGGGGGTTCAACCACATCATCCTCGACATCCGCGAGGAGTTCGGCTCCAGCATCATTGGCAATTTCACCAGCGAGTACATGGCGGGCCGCACACCCAACCCCTGCGTGCTCTGCAACACCTTCATCAAGTGGGAGGCCTTGCTGAAACGCGCCGACATGCTGGACTGTGAGCTGATCGCCACGGGGCACTACGCCAAGGTGCGCGAAGAAGCCGGCCGACATGTGGTGAGCAAAGGCCTCGACCCCGGTAAGGACCAGAGCTACGTGCTGTGGGGCCTTCAACAAGAGAACCTTGCCCGTACCCGCTTTCCCATCGGGGGCTTCCACACGAGCCGCATCCGCGACATGGCCGTGGAGAGCGGATTTCCTGAGCTGGCCAGCAAGAGCGAGAGCTACGAGATCTGCTTTATTCCTGACAACGACTACCGCGGCTTCCTGAAGCGCAAGGACCCGGCGGCCTTCGAGAAGCTCGCCCATGGCAAGCTGGTCACCACGGAAGGCGCAGTGCTCGGTGAGCACGATGGCTATCCGTTCTTCACCATCGGTCAGCGCAAGGGCCTTGGCATCGCCACCGGGGAACCGCTGTATGTGACGGACATCCGGCCGGAAAGCAACACGGTGGTGCTGGGAGCGAAAGAACAGCTCAACAAGCAGAAGATGTGGGTCCGGCGACCGAACTTCGTGAAACTGCCCGCGTTGAACGGGGAGACCGAAGCGGTGATCAAAGTGCGATACAAGGACAAAGGCACCCCAGGCACACTTTCCATGGATGGTGAGCGGGTGCTTGTTGAATTCCATGCGCCGGTGACAGGCATCGCTCCGGGGCAGTCCGCCGTCTTCTATGACGGGGACGATGTGATCGGAGGAGGATTCATCGACCGCGAAACGCCTGAACCATGAACCGCATCCGCCAGATCCTGCTCTTGACCTGTGGTGCCGCCACGCTCTTCGCCGGTTGCAAGAAGGACGAACCCACCCCGGTGGACCTGGGCTACGGCTATTTCCCGACGCGCGTGGGTCACTGGGTGGAGTACAAGGTGGACAGCGGCTGGATCGACGAAGGCAACAACCTGCAAGGCCAGATCGTGTATCCGTTGCGGGAACTGATCGAAAGCAACTTCTCGGACCCGGAAGGCCGTCCCGCCCAACGGATCGTCCGTCAATTGAAGGACTCGCTTGGCAACTGGGGGCCCAAGGATGTGTGGTGGCAGGTGAAGGACAACTACAAGGCCGAACGTGCCGAGGAGAACCTTCGGCTGATCAAGCTTGTTTTTCCTGTGCGTAATGGCCAAACGTGGAACACCAATGAATACAACACCACGGCTCCCTTGGAGCTGACCTACCTGGCATGGGACGAACCATGGAGCGCAAACGGACTGAGCTTCGACAGCACTTGCGTGGTGAAGACCACCTTCGTGAACAACCTGGTGGACACGGTACGCTACTTCGAGCGCTACGCCAAGAACGTGGGGCTCGTGTACCGTCAAGTGGACCGAAGCAATACACAGTACTTCCAACAGGGTGGCAACCCACCAACCCCCTACACCGAAGGCACCTACCTGCGGATGACCGTGGTGAACTACGGTGGCTAGAAAGGAAGCGGTCCGCTGAACGCATGAGGACCTTCATCACCATCATCGGCCTGTTGAGCCTAGGCTTGGTTCAGGCGCAGACCGCTCCGGCGACTTATTGGGTCCAGTTCACGGACAAGTCGAACACTCCGTACTCCCTCGGCGCTCCGCAAGACTACCTCTCCCCTCGCGCCATCGCACGTCGCGAGGCTCAAGGCATTGCTATCGACTCCCTTGACCTGCCAGTGGATCCGGCGTACGTCGCAAGCCTGCTCGCAGCCGGGCAGTTCCAGGTGCACAATGTGAGCCGTTGGTTCAACGCGGTCACCATCATCAGCACGGATACCCTGGCCCTGGATACGATCCTCCAGCTTCCCTTCGTGAAAGCTATGCGCATAGTGCAGGATGGCCATGTTCGGACATCTTCAATAGCTGACAAGTTCACCACCGCCACCAAGGCCGATGTCGAGATCGGCGGTACCTACGCCTCCGCCTACGGCGCGTCGTTACGTCAGGTGAGCATGATGAACGCACACCTACTGCACGCCAAGGCCAATGCTCGCGGCGAAGGCATGCTGATCGGGATCCTGGACTCGGGCTTCGATCAGGCGGATTCATTGCCGGCCTTCGACGACCTTCGGGGGCGAGATGGCATTGTGTACGATGAGGACCTGGTGGCCCACGACGGCGATGTGTACGGCGATCATTGGCATGGGCGCTCCGTACTTTCCGTGATCGCCGGTCACCTTCCTGGGAAGATGCTCGGCATCGCCCCGAACGTGGACGTGGTGCTGTTGCGGACCGAGAACGCGGACACGGAATTCCTCGTGGAAGAGGACAACTGGGTGAGCGGCGCCGAACGCGCTGATAGTATCGGCTGCGACGTGCTCAGCACATCGCTCGGCTATACCACCTTCGACGATAGTACGCAGGATCATACCTGGGCGGACCTCGACGGACTTACCACGCGCATCAGCATTGCACAGGGCATCGCTTCGCGGAAAGGGATGATCCCCGTGAACAGTGCAGGCAATTCCGGCAGCAGCGACTGGCACTACATCAGTGCACCGGCCGACGCGATCGACATCCTGTCCGTTGGCGCCGTGAACGACGACCGCGTGGTGGCCTCTTTCAGTTCGCGTGGCCCCAGTGTGGACGGACGTGTGAAGCCTGACGTGAGCGCTGTGGGTTGGGGCACCATCGGGCTGGGCTTCGATGGTACCGACATCGCGCGCATCAATGGCACCTCGTTCAGCGGCCCCTTGGTGGCAGGCGGGGTGACCTGCCTGTGGCAATTGCACCAGGACAAGACCGCGTACGAAGTGATGGATGCTGTTCGCCGCAGCGCTTCCCACTTCGACCAGCCCAACGATTCCATCGGCTACGGGATCCCCGACCTCTGGCGCGCGCACCTGCTGCTCGGCGGCGAGGACCTTACCGACCTCAGCACCCCGCAGATCCTCAGCGTGCAACCGATGCCCTTCTCCGACCACTTCGAGATCTCGCTCTACTCGGGCCCGTCCCAACGGCTCGTGCTCGACCTGTGGGATGCCGCTGGCCGGAAGGTCTGGAGCGCCGAACGCGGTATCGACAGCGGGGCCTATGTGCGCTTCCTGGTTACCGATGGGGCCCTGCTCTCCTTGAATACCGGCTTTTACGTGCTGCGCGCTTCACTCGGTCAGGCCGAACTGACGCAGCCGGTGCTAAAGCTGGAATAACGCCTCAGGCCGTCCGCTTCCTCCGGACCAGGTAGAGGACGCCCTTGTGATCGTCCGTGAAGAAGAACGAGGTGCTATCGCGCATCAGCACATCACAGCAGCGGGCCACGCGATCATCACCTTGCAGGAAACCCGTGACGATCGGTTCCGCCGTGTGGCCTTTCCGCACCCGCACGATGGCATAGCCCTTCCCCATCTTCACAATGCTGCTCCCATGCAGCGCCACCACGAACCAGTTGTTCAAGTGCGGATTCGTGAAGCCTTGGAACAATTCGAAGCCCAAGGCGCCCACGCGTGCACCCAACGGAGCATAGGCCTTGGTGGGCGCCATCACGCGCATGTTCGGTTTCAGGAAGGCCGTGTCCGCGAACAGCTCCTCGCCGACCTGGTAGTGGAAGGGCCAGCCGTAGTGCTTCCCTTCCTCAATGTGGAAGAGCACATCGTCCGGGGCCTCGGTTCCAAGATGGTCGCTGCCCATGCCCGTGGCGAAGAGCGCTTCGCCGATCCAACGCAGGCCCACCGCATTGCGAAGACCCGTGGCAAAGATGCGCCTGTTGCCACCGTCCGGGTCCATCTCCAGAATGGTAGCCCGCACATCCTCGGTCTCAATGCAAGCGTTGCAACTACTGCCCACGCTCACATACAGCTTGCCGTTGTGCAACGCGATACTCCTCGTCAGGTGCCAGCCGCCATACTTGTAGCTCAGCCCATGGCTGGGGAAAGTGTCGATCACCGTAGGCTTGGCGCGGGGCACCGTAGCGCCAGCGTGATAGGCATAGCGAAGCAATTCTCCCGTGGTGGCAACGTATAGAAAGGTGTCCGTGGCAGTGCTCAGGAACGCTACCTGATTGGGGTTGTGCAGGCCGCTCAGATAGGTATGGCACTTCGTGAAACATGTGCGATCCTCGTTCCAGCCATCGAAAATGAACACGCGTCCCTTGCGGTTATCCGTGAGGTCGTGCATGTCCGTGGCGAAAAGTCGTCCGTCCGGCGATGGCGCCAGAAAGCGGAAACGCTTCATACCCTCTGCGGCCACACTTAGTTCGTAGCCTTCCGGAATGTTCAAGGTGACCGTTCGTCCATCTGCAAGGTTGACCGTGGCCGGGACGAGGCGTAGCGGTGTGGTGTCCAAGGAAAGCGTATCCACCATAAGTCCTTGGGGAATGGGGGCTAGATCCTGCTCTGTGGTATCGGCTTCCACATGGGTCGTTCGATCCGAAGGTTCCGGTGATACACATCCGGCCATGAAGCCGACGATCGCGCACAGTCCCAAGACCTTCCTTTGCATGCTGCCAAGGTAGAGATGTCCGAAACCGCTCCTCCCCTCACCGCCGACCTGCTCCTGCGAGCCTACCACCGCGGCTGGTTCCCCATGGCGCATGAGGATGGCGAGCTGTATTGGCACGATCCCGACCCCAGGGCCATCTTCCCATTGGCTCAGACCCGGCCCAACGCACGGTTGCAGCGGGCTCTTCGGAGGGCAGGTTACCATATCACCTTCGACCAGCGCTTCGAGGAGGTGATGAGGGCCTGCGGCGATCGGAAAGAGACTTGGATCACAGAGGAAATGATCGCCGCGTACGTTGACCTGCACAAACAAGGATACGCGCACAGCGTGGAAGTGTGGGCGGGAGATCGATTGGTGGGCGGCCTATATGGCATCGCGCTTGGCGCTGCCTTCTTCGGCGAAAGCATGTTCAGCCGGAACACCAATGCCAGTAAAGCGGCTTTCCATCACCTGGCAGCACACCTACGCCAGCAGGGGTTCTCGCTCTTCGACTCGCAGTACATCAACGACCATACGGCATCGCTGGGTGCGATCGAAGTGCCCCGCAGCACTTTCCGCATGATGCTCGCTGAGGCTTTGAGGAACGAAGCCGACTTTTGACCCATGCGCTTGCCGATCCTGCTTCTGCTCTCCATGTCCACGTGCATTGCCCTTGCCCAAGGGAATTTGACTGTGGAGATCATTCTGAACAAACCCACAGCAGGCGGGGAATTGAAGGTCGCCCTATGCCCCTCCAAGGACGCGTACGACGACGAAGTAGGTTGCACACTCCGGACCGTCAAGGCTTCGGGGAACACGGTCAGCTGCACCTTCAATGACCTCACACCTGGAAACTATGCCGTAAAGGTCTTCCACGACATCAACAGCAATGGCAAGCTGGACACGAGCTGGATCGGTTGGCCCCAGGAGCCCTATGGGTTCAGCAACGACGCACCCGTCAACATGGGACCACCGTCGTTCAAACTGGCTGCGCTCACCGTGAAGCAAGGAGCGCAGACCTCGAGGATCAGCCTGCGTTGATCACCGCGCGTTGCGCACGATCTCCGGCTCCACGACTTGCCGATCGGCGAGGTAGCGTTGGTAGGTCTCCGTGAAACCAGCGCGGTGTGCGATCACCTCCGGACCATTGCCCAGCAGGGCGACCAGGGCATCTGTAGCCTCGCGAAGCCCGTTCTGGCCTCCACTGTTGCCTGTCACCAGGTCGGCTTCGCCACGCGCCACCACCTGCTCCACGAACCAAGCGGTCGCCGGGCTGCCAATGAGCACCCGGAAACCGCACCGCGCGGCCACGGGCAGGTCGATCGCATCATCGAACACGAAGGCCACTTCATCCGCTTCCAAGCCATGCTTGGCGAGGAAGGCATCGAAGGCATCGGGCTTGTTGGCGAAGCCCATGTACAGACCGTGTAGCCGTTCGCGCTGGGCGAAGCGTTCGGCGAAGGTGTTATGCTGTCCGGTGATCACCGCGGCCTTGGGTAGTGATCCGTTCCGCAGCCAGAGGGCGAACCGCAGCAGGTTCACGCCCATGCTGCCCACCTCCCCGAAAGGACTGCCACCCTCCGCATCCTTGAAGCCGTCGTTGAACACGCCGTCCCAATCGAACAGAACGGCCTTGGTGCGCGCCAAGCGTCTAAGCAGCTCCTTCTCAGAGCCGATCACGCGGAGGCCATTGTCGGTGAAAGGCTTCAAGCCGAACATCAGCCCGCGATCGCCTTCATCATGTCCTGGATGTCGAGCATGCCGAGCTGTTTGCCGTTCTCGCTCACGCTCAGCGTATCCACCTTGTGCTCCTTGAAGGCCTTCTGGGCCTCGTCCAGCAACGCTTCAGGGCCGATAGTGATGGGCGTGTTGAACTTCAGGGTGCTCAGTTTCTTCGCTAGGAACTTGTTGCCGTCCTTCTCCAGACCGCGGCGCAGGCCGCCATCGGTGAAGACGCCCACGTTCTTGCCTTTCGCGTCGACCACCATCACGGCACCGAAGCCATGCTTGGTCATCTCCACCAGAGCCTCGCTCACGGTGGCGCCGTCCTTCACCACCGGGTTGCTGCGCGAGAGCACGTCCTTCACCTTCATGGTGATCAAGCGGGTGTGCTCGTAGAACTGCTGCGTGCCCAGCTGGGTCATGTGGTTGTCGGTGAGCTGCTTCATCAGCTTCCAGGGCACGGTGATGGTGTGCACGCCGATCTCCACGGCGTTGCGCACGTGCTCCACGGTGCGCACGCTGCTGAACATGATCTTGCTGTTGTAGCCGTAGTAGTTCACGGCCTCCACGCACTGACGCACCAGGCTGAGGGCATCGTGCCCCTGATCTTGTAGGCGACCCACGAGCGGGCACACGTAGGTTGCTCCGGCCTGCATGGCCATGTAAGCCTGTTGCAGCGTGTACACTAGGTGCACGTTCACCATGATGCCCTCATTCCGCAGCATGCGGCAGGCGCGAAGGCCTTCGAGGCTCACGGGGATCTTGAAGACGGTGGTCTCCTTCTTGAGGCCCATCTTCAATTGGCGTTTCGCCTCTTTCACCACTTCCTCGGCGGTCTCGCCCAAGGCTTCCACCTGCAGGATGGGGACCTTCTTGGCGAGGTCCAGGATCATCTTGTCGATGTTGGTTACCCCACCCCGGTGCATGAAGGTGGGCGTGGTGGTGAGACCAGTGAGGAAGCCGAGTTTGAAGGCTTCGTCGATCTCCTTGATGTCGGCGCTGTCGAGGTAAAGTTCCATGGGGGATGATTGACCGCAAAGGGCGCGAGGAACGCGAAGGAATGCGGAAGGTTAGGCGTTGACGTGTTGATGACGGTACTGCACTTCCACGGCGTGGAGGTCCAGCAGGGGTTTGAGGAATTCCTCCAGATCGGTGACGCAGAGCTGACTTGCGGCGTCGCACTTGGCGGTGCTTGGATCGGGGTGCGTTTCAATGAAGACGCCGTCCACACCAGCGGCCACGCCGGCACGAGCGATGGTGGGCATCACTTCGCGGTTTCCGCCACGAGGATCGGCACTGGGGATGCCGTACTTGCGGATGCTGTGCGTGATGTCGAAAACCAGCGGGTACCCGGTCTTGCGCAGGTGGTAGAAGGCGCGCGGGTCCACCACCAAGTCGTTGTAGCCGAAGGTGTAGCCCCGCTCGGTGAGGATGACCTTGCTGTTACCAACGCTCTCGCACTTCTTTGCCGGGTTGATCATGTTCTCCGGTGCCAGGAACTGGCCATGCTTGATGTTCACCACGGCACCGGTCTTTGCGGTCGTGGTCACCAACTCCGTCTGCATGCAGAGGTAGGCGGGGATCTGGATCACGTCGCACACCTCCGCGATGGCCTTGGCCTGACTGGGGTAATGGATGTCGGTGAGCAGCGGAAAGCCGAACTGCTTCTTCACGTTCTCCAGCACCTTCAATCCCTGTTCGAGCCCAGGACCTTGGTAGAAATCGACGCTGCTGCGGTTGTCCTTTGTGAAGCTGCTCTTGTAGATCACGGGCACCTTCATGCGCTCGCTGACCTCACGCAGCTTCTCGGCGGTGCGCATCATGATGTCCTCGGTCTCGATGACGCAGGGCCCACTGATGAGGAACAGCTGGTCGCTGCCACAAGCGATGTTGCCGACTTGGACGATCTTGGTCATGGTGCTCCTTCCCGATTTGAACGGCGCAAAGTTACCCTTTCGCCACGGTCACGTTCAGCACCCGCTGTCCGTTCAGGAAGCCTTCCAACACATCGCCCTCGGCGAT
>JADZGG010000116.1 GCA_020854015.1 Flavobacteriales bacterium | reverse complement strand
CGCGTATCACACCGACCTGCTCGCGCATCACATGGACTTCACGGCGGATCACATGGACCGCACGGTGATCCCCATGTGCTGGTCCGTTCATCCCATCGTCCGCTGGGCGCATCACCGTGTAACGGCGCCGCGTGCGTCAACTCCAGGCATCACCCGGACAGTGGAACGCATCACTGCGCACCGGTTCAGCGCTGTTGCATCATGAACGCCAACCAGGAAAGGCGGTTGGGCTGGTGGTACTTTTTCAGCAAGCTGCGCACATGCCTTTCCACGGTGCGCTCGCCGATCCCGAGCAAGTTGCCCGTGCCGAGATAGCTCAAGTTCGGGTGCCGAAGGTGTCCAGTTCCAGTTGTGCCATGTGTTGCGCTTGTGGCGGGGGCGCGAAATTACAGGGGGCCCTTGTCGGCTGGCGTTGTCAGTGGCGCAGCACACACACGCGGATCACCCACGCCGGTTCAGTGCTCAACGACCACCCGGCAGCGGCCGAGTTCACGCCCGGCGGTACCGCGGAGCCGCAGGATGTACAAGCCAGCGGTGAGATCATGGAGGTGTACCACGCGGGCATAAGCGAACGAACGCACGAGCCTGCCAGTGGCGTCATGCACCTCCACCGTTCGAGCATCCGCCACCACGGGCAACCAGAGTTCGTTGTTGGTGGGCACAGGGAAGGCCCGGAGCCAACCGGCATCCTCGTTCTCCGGGATGCTGGTGGGCGTATCGAACACGGCCAGACCCTCGCGGAGCGTGCCGTTCACGAAGAAAAAGCCACCGCCGACGATGAGCAGATCGCCGAGATCCTCCGCCTCCAGCACGCCGGTCGCCCCCGAGAAGGTGGCACTGAAAGGCCCTACCGCGCCGGTGATCGGATCCACGTAGGCGAAGGTCATTCGCTCCTGGCCGCCAATGGCACCAGGCCCTTGGAAGGAGCCACAGACCATGAGCTCGCCGTCGGCACTCCACTTCAGTTCGAACACATCGTCGTTGGCGCCGGGGTTCCACGGCAGCGCTTCACCGGTGGTGGTGGATACCGCCGCAAGATTGTCCCTGGCCTGGCCCGAGACCGTATGGCCCTCGGCGGCATTGAAGCTGCCACCGACATAGAGCGTGCTCCCGGTAGGGTCGAGTACGATGGTCCGTGCATAGGGGTTGTTGCCTCCTGTTATTGGGGCCACCCACGAAGTGGCATTGTCCGTATCGATACCGGTATCCAAGGCTGCCAGATGGTCGCGCGGTTGCCCGCCGATCGTGCCGCCGTCCGCATCGAAGAACCCGGCGGCGTAAAGCGTACCACCATCCGGGGCGATCGCGATGCCCGTCACGGTGCCGCCCGTGCAATTCGGATCCCACGATGTGACCTGGGTCTGCTGCGGATCGGCGTTGATCGCGGCCAGGCGGTTGCGCGGCAGGCCACCGATGGTGGTGAAGTCGCCGGATACGTAGATCGTACTGCCGTCCGGTGACATTACCATTTCCCACGGAGCGGTGTTGGGTTGTGGTGCCCAAGGCAGGGCCTGCCCGGTGCTCGCATCCAAGGCCACCATGTGCCGGCGCATCGCCGTACCGAACGTGGCATTATTGAAGCTGCCGCTGCCGTAAAGCACCTGGCCGTCGGGGCTCATGCACAAACTGCTGATGGAGCCGAAGTCGCTGGACTGCGCATCCCAATCCGTGGGGCGCCCTGTAGCGCGGTCCATGGCCAGGATCTTGTTGCGCACCACGCCACCGATGCTCAGGAACACGCCCCCAGCAAATAGTCGATCACCGCGCACGGCCAGGGTATACACGTCCTCGGACGCGACGGGGTCCCAATCGGTCACTTCGGCAGTAGCCAGGTCCACCGCCCCGATGTGCCGGCGGACCGGGCCATCCAACTCCCTGAATTCGCCGCCCACATACACGACCCCATCGTTGATCGCCAGCGACCGAACGTACCAAGTGGCATCGGCCACCCAGGGAAGTACCGCGCCCGACCCGAGATCCACGGCGCCGAGATATTCGCGCGGCTGGCCTGCCAATTGCTCGAACCTTCCTCCCAGTACCATCACAGCACCATCAATGGCCATGGTCCACACCGGATCCGATGCCAATACGGTCCAGGGCAGCAAGGCGTAGGTGCTCGCATCGAAAGCCGCGGTACGCTGGCGCGTTTGGCCGCCCATGGTGGTGAAATTGCCGCCCGCGTATACCGTGTTCTCCTCCTGTGAATACACCAGGCAGAGCACATCGTCGCTTGGTGTCGGCGCCCAGGCGTTCGTGGATCCGTCCACTTTATCCACTGCGGCCAGAAAAGGCCTCGTCAAACCGTTCACCGTATCGAACGACCCCCCCAACAACAGGTTCTGCCCCACCACCAGCAACGAGGACACATACAGGGATCCGGAGATCGCCACCTCGGGTGCGAAAGGCAGTGCTGCCCCGCTCAGTGCGTCCACCGCGGCAATACCATACCGGGTCTGTCCACCAACGGAGGTGAAGTTCCCCCCGAAATAAAGGGTGGAGCCATCGAGCGTCATCGACAACACATACCCGCCGGCCACATCCACCTGCCAGCTGCTCACTGATCCGTCCGCGTTGAGGTGGGCCAGGCGCGTTCGGTCCTGGTCGCCAACGGCGTCGAAATCACCCCCGATGAACCAACCACCCGCACCATCGGAGACCGAGCAATAGACTGTACCGTTGGGCATGGGCGCACTCACCACGGGTTCCGCTGGATCGAATTGCAGCACCGCACCGCACATGGCCTCCGGCCCTGCATAGGTGAACATACCACCCATGTAGATCACCGAACCGTCCTGGCTGGGTACCATGCTGAGGACCCGACCGTTGACCTGCCACCAATCGGTGTTCAGGGTTTGAGCGCGCGCGCTTGTGGTGGCGAATGCCAGCACCGCAGCGGCAAGCATGGTTGCCTTTGATGGGTACACCGGATGTGGAATGAACGGACGCATGGCTGGGAGCTTGGTTAAGTGACCGGGATGATCGTGTGTGGATCCCTGGATCGAACCAAGGTATCCGGTACTACATCGGGATGCTTCTTGAATGTGAACAGCGGCTGCGGGAACCGAACCTCCACAGGTGTTGCTCCACCGGCCGAACGCATGTTAACAACGCTCAAAGGTCCACCACGCTGGTCCGTTCATCACATGGTAAGCTGGGCGCATCACCTTGTAACGGCGCCGCGTACCTGCGTCAACTCAAGGCATGACCCGGTCCGTGGAACGCATCACCGCGCATCGGTTCAGCGCTGTTGCATCATGAACGCCAACCAGGAAAGGCGGTTGGGCTGGTGGTACTTCTTCAGCAAGCTGCGCACATGCGTTTCCACGGTGCGCTCGCCGATCCCAAGCAAGTTGCCCGTGCCGAGATAGCTCAAGGCCGGATGCGCAAGGATGCATTGCGCCACCTCCGATTCGCGTTCGGTCAACCGCACCGCGTCGCGTTGCTCCGTCACACTCGCCCGCTTGCGCTTATGCTTCAATTGGTCCAGCATCCAGTTGTTGGCATGCATGCCGCCCTGTGCCACCACCTGCACGGCCAACACCAATTCGGGGTCCAGCACCTTGTTGGTCAACACCCCCTTCACGTCCAGCTGCACCAAGGCCTCCACCACCGGCCCGTTCAGTGCGCCGATCACGATCACCGGCAACTTGCTGCGGCGCATCAGGCGCTCCAGGTCCGGGGTCATCTGCTTCACAGGCAGGTGCAACTGCGCCACCAACACCCGCACCTCCGGCAGGCTGCGCACCCCCACCTCCAGATCAGCAAGGGTATCCACCGCGATCGCCACTTCAATACCCGACTCCCGCAACGAGTCCCGCAACCCCCTGCGCGCCACATTCTCATCATGCGCGATCCCCACCACCACCCGATCCGGGGCGGGCGCGGGAACGGCCGGGAGGGATCGCTTGGTGGCCATGGTGGTGCTGTGGGTCCTGTTGAACGGCGTGTCCGCAACTACTACATAGGGGAGTGTTCCGGAACGGCAGACTTGGGGCTTGGACGGTATCCCTTCCGACCGGTAGCCGGATAGGCCGCGATCGACCCATCGCCCTGCGCCATGCCCACCGGAATGCGCCCGCCGGCCCCCATGCCCCTTGGCAGTGGCTCCCCATTCGGGGGTGTTGGGAGCGTGTTGCGGACCATGCACCACGAAAATAGCCGGGCGAAAAGCATACCCGCAATACCCACTTATGGGGATATTGAGGGGCGGCAGCTTGCGGGGAGGGAAAGGCGGATATCTTGGGGGGCTTGAAACGCACAACGCCCTTCGGAAAAGAACGGCTGCTGAT
>JADZGG010000115.1 GCA_020854015.1 Flavobacteriales bacterium | reverse complement strand
CCATATCCCCCCAGACCAGCGCGTTGTAGCGGCGGTCATTGGAGCGTTCGAAGAACTGGAGCGCCAGGTGCGTGAGGGCTTGTTCGGTCTTACCGATCACCATCACACCGCTCGTGTTCTTGTCCAATCGGTGCACAAGGCCGGGGCGGGGAACAGGTTGGTTGGGCGAGGAAGGCAGTTTGCCGAAATGGAACAGCAATGCATTCACCAACGTACCGGTCCAGTTCCCGTGGCCTGGGTGTACCACCAGCCCCGCCTGCTTGTCGATGATCAGGATGTGCTCATCCTCGTAAAGCACCTTCAGCGGAATATCCTCCGGGATCAGCTCCACGTCGCGGACCGGATACGGCAGCACGATGCTGATCTCGTCCTTCGGCTTCACCTTGTAGCTCGGCTTCTCGGCCTTGCCGTTCACGAGCACGTTGCCGGCCCTTGCGGCATCCTGTACGCGGTTGCGCGAGGTATGGGGCAGCCGGTCGAAGAGGAACTTGTCCAGCCGGATCAGGCTCTGGCCTGGATCGCAAACGATGCGGTGATGCTCAAAAAGCTCCTGCTCCTCAGAGCCGACTTCAACTTCTTCGTCCGCCATCAGTGCTGTACGATGATCCGTTCCTGTCCCAAGATCCCACCCTCCCGATCCAACACACGCACCATGTACATGCCTGGCACCAAACCTGCTACGTTCATTGGCGTGGAAGCCCTGTAGCTCATGCGTTCCACCACCTGCCCCAAGAGGTCCAAAAGTTCCACCGTGGCAGCGCGGTCCGCATGCTCGAGCTTGATGAACACCTCTTCACCGGCGGGGTTCGGGTAAACTGCAAGCTCATCCGTGAACGGGGTCTCCGGCACTGATGCCCACGGATCGACCGCCGACACCATGACAGGGCGAAGCATGAGCGAACCTTCGTAGCTGGTCTGGGCGAATGGACCGCTCACCTTGTAGAAGATCTTGTCCGAGTTGTCGCGGTTCTTGTCAAAACCGACGTTCATCTTGATGGCGTTCGTCTGCACCCAGCCCACATAGAATGTATTCTCCACGTAGATGGTACTGTCCAAGGGGAACTCCACGAACTTGTTCGGCCCGTCGAGGCGGTAGTTCGGTTCGCTGTAGGAGAAGTTCTGGAACAAGATCACCTCAGGGTTCAGGCTGCTCCACACCGTCAGCAGGAATGAACCGTCCATGGGGTCATTCTCGCTGAAGATGGGATCGAAGTACATGCGCACTGCACGGAGCGAATCCCCCCCTTGTGTATCGAAGCGCACCGCCGCCTTGGCCCCGGCCGTGTTCAGACTATAGCCCGCCTCGGCGCTGCCGTCGTCGTATGCATAATAGTTGCTGATCTCCTGCACGAAGCTCAGTGTGTCATTGTAAGGAACATTGTTCGGTGTGGCATTCAACCAGTAGCTGGTTCGCCAGAAGGCAGCGTCAGTGCTTAACGATGGATCGTAGACGAAACCGCACGTACCACTGTTCACCGGATGCGTTGACTGGAAGGTGGTCTCGGCGTTGTTGCTGATGTTGTTGCCGTAGTTCACGCACGTTTCGAACGGCGGCGTGGAGCCATCGATGCCTGAGTCATAGCCCCAGGTGATGAACTTGTCGTCGATGTCCAGGTTCTTCATGGTCAATTCCACGGACTGGGCCATGTAGCTGGCGGGCAAGGCGCTGAACTTGGCGAACGGCACGGAAGTGTAGGTCTGCAGCAACGAGCTCTCGGGCATCACGAAGGCCACATCGACCAGCACCGTATCGTCGAAACTGCGGTTGCGGCCAAGGCGCACGTAGTCGATGTGCCACTGATCCAGCGCACCGCTGCGGGTACCGAAGTTCCGCCAGCGCATCTGGAAATCAGGCTTCAGAAAGCGCGCGTCCGTGATGGGCAGCATGATCTGCCGGAACGGCTGTACCGCCGAATAATCCGACTGCCACACTTGTACCCATTCGTTGTCGTCCGGTGCGAATAGCTCCACCACCAAGCTGTCCTGCACTTGTACGACGTCGTCACCACTGAGTCCCTGAGGCTGGTAGAGGAAACTGAGATAGAGGCTATCGCCGGGCGGGAATTGCAGGTTGATGGGCACTGAGGTGAGCTTGTCGCACTCGCCATAAGGCAGCGGCACGGTGACATCGTACGGAAAGCCCGTGCGGTCCAGGCCATCAAAGGTGGCCACCCCGATCGTGGGTGGATCCACCGGGTAGGTGCGGTTCACATACGCATAGTCGTCCTGCCACAGGACCAGCGGCACTTGCGTGAGGCCTTGCTGGTAGGTGCGTGCATCCGCAGCGACCGTGTACACGAACAACGAATCCTGCACCAGATCCGGGGGGACGATGAAGGTGGTGTCGATGTAGACCGTGAGCGTATCGTCAATGTCGTAAGGGGGCCACGCTTCCACCACACTGGACGTGGGTGGATAGACGTTCAGGTCGAACACTGTGACCATGGTGGATGCCAGCGGTATCGTGTCCTTGATCACGGTATCAGGGTCCGAAACATCGAAGGTGTACCGGAATGTGGGTTCGAGAACGTAGCTCATATCCGCTGTACTGACCCCACCGACCTGCAAGTGGTAGTATGTACTCGTGAGGGTGACGCCGCCCTGACCCGCCTGTGCGTCCAGATGGCGGGTGCGGTCCGTGGAGAAGTCGTCCTCCACAGGAAGACCCTGCGGTAAGTACTCGTAGATGAAGTACTCGTTCAACAGGGAACGCTGTTCACCAGGGGTGCTGCCTTCCAGCGGGCGGGCATGGATCGGACCCAGCGATTCGGCGGGTATCAGCTGTGCGTTGGCCGTGGCCGCCCATGTGGCGAGCACCGCAAGGAGGAGAGCATGGCTAGTGGATCTCATCGGTATCGTTCCGTTGGATCAGGGAATCCTTCCAATCGATCACGGGTGCCAGATCGGTGGTGTCCGTATCGAGCCAGACATCAATGACACCGCCCATGGCGATCAGGTTGTTCATGGAGGCGGAAGGGGACTGTCGGAACACCCGGGCGAACGCCGAATCGGCCTTGGTATTGCACCCGCGGCATTCCACGATGACTCCGAGGTTCAGCGAGGACATGTTCAGCACCATGCGTACATCGACCAGGGGCAAGCCCTTCAAGTCCGGTACATTGACGCGTTCACCGCTCTCCCCGCTGCCCAGCACCAAGGTCACCGCCTCGCCCCTTCGGATCCTTGCTTCAGCTGCGATCGGCTGTCCCTTGTACAGTTGCGCGATCACACAGTCCACGCAGGGGTCCGGCTTGTACTGCATCTCCTTCACCTTCAGCCCCACGATCTCCATCACGCTGATCGCCTGACGCTTGCTCAGGTTCACCAACGCTGGCATGTTCAACATCTTGGGCTGGCTGGCGTTCATCACCAAGTAAATGCGCCGGTCACGCTTCACCTCGTGGCCTGCCGTAGGGTCCTGGTCGACCACCGTACCCTTGGGCACGTCGTCGTTGTAGACCGAATCGACCACCTCCACCAGCAGGTGCCTATCCTCCAGCGCCGCACGCGCTTCGTCCAAGGTCATGCCTTTCATGTCCGGCACCTCCACCTTGTCGTTGTGGCGGGTGTAACTGCGCAGCCAGACCCAGCCTGAGAGAAGGAGCAACAAGGCGACGGCGACAGGGGCCAGAAAGCGAAGGAGGGAACGACGAGCGGGCATTGGACAGGCGGCGAAGATAGGCCGGTGGACCGTGGCGGAAGTTCACAGCGCCACGTTCACAGAAGCAAGCACCTGACCTGCCCTACAAGCCACGGAACAGCGCAGCTTTGGAGCATTCACAGACCCGCCATGTCCCGTCCCCTCATCGCCGTGTTCCGCGGCGGCTATTCCGGAGAATCGGTCATCAGCCACCAGAGCGCCCGCCGCATGCTGGAAGCCATCGATACCGAGCGCTTTGAGCCTGTGTACGTGACCGTTACCCGCGAGGCATGGACCTGCGAACGCCCAGATGGCACGGAGGTGCCGCTGGACCGGGCCCTGCTGCGCGCCGATCTGGGGCAAGGAACGAACACCTTCGCTGCCGCGCTCATCGCCATACATGGAACACCCGGGGAGGATGGGCGCCTTCAAGGCCTGTTGGACATGTTGGAGATCCCATACCAGACCGGCGGCGTGCTGAACATGGCCGTCACCTTCAGCAAGTTCAGCACCACCAGCTTGCTGAGGCAGATGGGCTTCGCGGTGGCCAATTCGCTGCTGATCACAGGCGCTGAACGCCCCAGTGAAGAGCATGTGCTCGCACAAGTGGGCCTGCCCTGTTTCGTAAAGCCTGACCAAAGCGGTAGTAGCCTGGGCATCAGCAAAGTGAAGACTGCGGCCGACCTGGGTCCGGCACTGGATCTGGCCTTCGCGGAAGGCGATGTGGTGATGGCCGAAGCCTTCGTCAAAGGACGCGAGCTCACCTGCGGTGTGATCCGCCTGAACGGTCGCGTACAAGCCCTACCCATCTGTGAAGTTCGCACCAGCCACGAATTCTTCGACTACCAAGCGAAGTACCACGCCACGGACACAGAGGAACTGATCCCCGCGCCACTTCCCGACACAGTGACGCGGTTGGTGCAACAACGCTCCGAGGCCATCTACTCCGCGTTGGGCTGTCGGGGCATGGTACGCGTGGACCATTTGTGGACCGGTTTGGACCCGGCCTCTGCGGAAGGCGAGCTCTTCACCATCGAGGTGAACACCACACCTGGGTTCAGCCCTGCCAGCATCTACCCCAAGATGCTTGAGGTCTGCGGCATCGGGGTGAAGGCCGCTGTGAACGGGCTGATCGACGAATGCCTTCAGCGGCGCCGGTGATGCTCATCCAGCCACTGCGCCAAGCGCCACATGGCCTGTGCCCGGTGACTAATGGCGTTCTTCTTTTCAAGGGGCAGCTCCGCGAAGGTGAGGTCGCTCATCTCAGGCAGAAAGACGGGATCGTAGCCGAAGCCTCCAGACCCGCGCGGGGATCCGATGATCACTCCTTTCACTTCTCCCTCCACGCACTTCAGGCCTTGAGCATCCACATAGGCGATCACAGTGCGAAAACGCGCGTTGCGGTCTACA
Organism: Flavobacteriales bacterium; assembly: GCA_020854015.1. GTDB lineage: Bacteria > Bacteroidota > Bacteroidia > Flavobacteriales_F > PHOS-HE28 > PHOS-HE28. The sequence continues at coordinate 4,805 of JADZGG010000115.1, read as the reverse complement.
ATGCCAGCCATGTTGGTCAACAGCAGGGCCATGTTGGCCGCCGCATCCTTAGCAGGTCCGGCATAGCGTGCGGAAAGCACTCCCGGCCCGCCATCAAGGGCCCTGACCTCCAGACCCGTGTCGTCGGCCATGCTGGGGATGCCGGTGAGTTCGAATACGTACCTCGCCTTCTGCTCCGCGTTGGCTTCCAGTGTATCACCGGTCTCCGGCAGGTCCAGCGGCATACCAAGTTCGGTGAGCGAACGCACCCGTATGCCGGGAGGCATGAGCACCTCGAACTCCTTGATCTTACCGGGGTTCCCGCTGCACAGGACGATCTCGTTCACGCGTTCCATGGTCAGGGCAAAGATGCCCGATCCCCCCGCACCGATGCGTGAACGTGCGAAAGGCATTCTTCAGCGGTTCGGTCACGAACTGAAAAGCGCCAGGCACAAGGGCAGCTTCGCGCGTAACGCTCTTTACACCTCGTCGGACGCATTGGTCACCATCCTGGCCCAGGTGATCCTGACGCCGCTGGTGGCCCGCATCTACGGCCCCGAAGCGTATGGGGTATACGGCCTTTTCCTTTCCATCACCCTGAACCTGGCGACCATCGCCGGGCTGGCCTACCCGAACGCCTTCGTGCTGCCCCGTGAGGAAGAGCGATTCCACGACATGGCCCGCGGCAGCTTGTTGATCCTGCTGGCGTTCACGGCCCTGAGCGTGCCCTTCTTCTTCTGGCACGACCTGCTCTTCGCCCTGGCACCCAGCTGGTCGGTATTGGGGAACTGGCTGTACGCCATCCCCTTCACCATCCTGATACTTGGCCTGGTGCAGATCTTCTTAGGCTGGGCCACCCGGGTAAAGGCCTTCTCGCTCTATGCCAAGATCGGACCGGGCACGAACCTCTCCCTCCGCTTCTTCAACCTCGCCTACGGCACCCTTTCCAAGGGCAGCGTGCACGGCCTTATGCTCGGGGAAGTGCTGGTGCGTTCGCTTAGCGTTGGTGCCTTCATCGTGGGGTTGAAACAGTACAAGTTGAGCGCATTGATCACCGCATACCAATGGCCGCGGATCAAGGCGGTGCTGCTGGAGTTCAAGAACTACCCGCTCTTCATCTTCCCTAGCCGTTGGTTGGCCCTGTTCGCCACGCAGTTGCCCATTTTCGGGCTCACCACCTTGCGCGACCCGGTCTCGGTCGGACAGTTCGCGTTGGCCAGTGGGCTGCTGCTGATGCCTTTGCGCTTGCTGGGGTATAGCCTCTCCGCCGTGTTCCTTCAGAAAGCCGCCGAGGTGCGTGCAAAGGACCCCGCCGAAGTGGGTATGATCACCCAACGGTTGTATGTACGCCTCATGATGCTCGGTTTGGTGCCTTTCGCCTTCATCACCTTCTTCGGCGACGCCGTGTTCGCGCTGATCCTGGGGGACGACTGGCGCATGGCTGGCACGTATTCCTGCATGCTCGGCCTCTTCTACTTCTTCCGCCTGCTCAGCGAGCCCCTGGTGACCCTTTACAGTGTGATGGGCCAGGAGCGGAAGATGTTCAGCTTCTATGCGGTGAACATGGTGGTCAACCTCGCGGCGGTGTTGTTCGGGACCTGGGTGCTCGGCACGCCAACAGGCATCCTGTTGAGCTTCTGCCTGTGCAACACAGTGCTCTACCTCTACCTTTCAGCACGGATCCTCCACATGGTCGGAAGACCTTGGGGCAGCCTGACGGCCCGATCACTGCTCCTCCTGTTCGTGGTCTGTCTGCTCTTCGCGGTCGCACGTCAATTGCTGCTGGGATCCTGGTGGGTGACCCTATGAACCATGGTGACCGGACCAACCGCCCCCGTGAACCGCAGCTCCGATTCGGAAGGGCCGCTGTGGCGCTTGATGGCCAAGCTGGTCACCGCCTACGTCAGGGTCCGCCATGGGAAGCACGCCGACGGCTACCGATACTTCATCCGCCAGCACTACCTCGGCAGGCTCTTTCAGCTTCGCTACTGGTGGAAGGACCGGGTGAGGCGAACTCCGCACGCGACGATCGCTTTCGACGGCGAATTCTCGCCGGAACTGAAGTTCGTGATCCCCTACGCCTACTGGCATCACCTGAACGGGACCCTGCTGAAGACCATCGGATGCGCTCACACCCGCGACCTCTATTTCTTCAGCCCGGACCACGAGGAACGCTACACCACCCGCCGCTGGAACGACTTCCACTTCCCCTTGGAGATCCCCAACAGCGAAGACCACAACGTGCGCTATGCATACAGCAAATGGGCTCCCGTGCCCTGGAAGTCGCATTTCGGACACGGGCACTTCACATTCGCCAAGCCAACTTTGGTGATCGCCAACCGATACAACACCGAATGGACCGGCGAACCCGTTTCCTATTTCGGCATGGAAGACCTGAAGGCCTTGCTGTGCGTGCTCGCGGACCGGTACCAGGTGATCTACAACAGGCCTCCGGCCACCGCCATCGTGAATGACGAAAGTCACGTGATGGACCTGAACGAAAAGAACATGATCCGCAGCGAATTCCCATCCGTACTGCTGCTGGAGGACCTGATGGACCACCCCAAAGCCCAGGCCCGCAATTTCAACCATCTGCAGCTCATGGTCTACGCGGATTGTGACCGTTTCATTTCCATCCACGGAGGCACCGCCACACTGGCCAGTTGTTTCGGTGGCACGAACATCATTTATTCACGTAAAGGCCACGAGCACTACTTTGGCGAATTCAGAAGCATCTATCCGAAACTCTCCGGAGCGATGATACTGCCCTGTAGAACGATGGAGGACGTGATCAAGGAAGTCGGGAACCGGTTCGTGGACAACCCACGCCAAGCCCCCCATAGGCCATGACAAGGAAGGTCCTGTACGTGGTCAGTAACGTGACCAACAGCACGGAGTACGAGCAGCTGGTGGATCATTGGGACCGCAGCAAGTTCGAACTGGAGTTCGTGTTCTTGAACGCCGTTCCTGAGTGTGCTGTGCAGGACTACATCCGCAAAGCTGGGTTCGCGAGCACCACGCTCCCCTACCATGGCCGCAAGGATGCGGTCAGTTCCGTGCGTTCGCTGATGGCCTTCTACAAGCGGACCCGGCCGGACATCATTCACCTCAACCTGCTGGAGGCGACCTTCTATGGGCTCATCGCCGCGAAGCTCACCGGGATCGGCGCCACGGTCTACACCCGCCACCACAGCACCCACAATCACAAGTACCACCCGGTGAAGGGTGTGCTGTACGACAAGCTCAACAACCGGATGACCGATCGCATCATCGCGATCACCCGAAGCACCGAGGAGGTGTTGGTGGATTGGGAGAAGGTGCCAAAGGAAAAGGTGACGCTGATCTATCACGGATACGAGCTGGACCGTGTGCCGAAGCCTGATCCCGCGCACCTGGCAGAACTGGCCCGCAAACATGGGATCCGCACGGATGGACGGAACACGGTGATCGGCATGATCGCGCGCCCCTTCGAATGGAAAGGTCTGGACCATTCCATCCCCGCCTTCGACAAAGTGCTGGCAAGCTACCCCGATGCCAAGCTGATCATCTTCAACTGGAAGGGAACACCTCACTCCGATCGCTACGAGGCCATGCTGCAGAAGCTGCCCGCAGGCTCCTGGCACACGGTGAACTTCGAGCCCGAAGTGGTGCAGTTGTTCCACGTGTTCGATGTCTTCGTGCACGTGCCGGAGGACCAGCATGCCGAGGCCTTCGGCCTGGTCTATGCGGAATCCTTGATGGCCGGTGTGCCATGCGTTTTCACCCGTAGCGGCTTCATGCACGACCTTGACCCTTCCTCCGTAATGGGTGTGAAAGTGGTCCCCTTCAAGGACAGCGCGATGATCGCACAACGCACGATGGAGTGGCTCGCCGACCCGCCCGGCCAGACGGAGAGGGAGGCTTTCGCGAAGCATAACGTGGACGTTCTGCGCGGCATGATCAGCATCGAACTGAAGATGGAGGCGCTCTATCGCCTGTATGATTCCATGTGACCCATGGAACTGAGGGGCAAGCACGTGCTGCTCATTTCACCCGAACCCTGGGAAGGTGTCAAACTGAGCAAACACCACCTGGCCGAAGCTCTGGCCGCGCACGGCTGCCATGTCCATTTCCTTCCGCCTCCGGAACCATCGGCCACGGAGGTCACGCTCGTTCAACATGCCGGAATGGACCATGTGCGTTACCCGCACTGGCTGAAAGGTGCGAACCACCTGCCCAAGCCGATCCATATGTGGTATTACCGTCGCCTGATCAAACGGATCGAGCGGTTGGTCGGGCACCGGATGGACCTGGTCTGGTGCTTCGATACCAGCCGCATGCAATGGTTCCCTGGCGAGGATCGTATCGGTGTTCTTCACCTGGTCGACCTTGACATCCTGCATCAGGGTGAAAGCCTGATGCGCACGGCGGACGTGGTGTTCACCACCACCGGCCCCATCGCCGAACAGGTCCGACGTGTTGCACCGACCGCATCCGTCCACAAGGTGGGCCACGCCCTGCACGGTGGTTGGATCATGGGTACCGATGGTCTGTCGACACCTCGTACCACGGTTCCATCGCGGGCGGTCTTCGCTGGCTTGCTGGCCACCCACTACGTGGACTGGTCCGCCATGCGTGCGATTCTCGAAGCGTATCCGAACATCGCATTCGACCTCTACGGTCCACACAGCGGCTACACGGATCCAGACCTTGAACATGTAAGGACATTGCCCAATGTCCACTTCCACGGGCTCGTTCCCAAGGACCGGCTCATCGACCTCGTGCGAAGTGCTGACATCCTGTTCTTCTTCTACCGCAGCGACATCCTCCTGGATCAGCTTGCCTAT
>JADZGG010000114.1 GCA_020854015.1 Flavobacteriales bacterium | reverse complement strand
CCTCGAAGAAGAAGAAGCGCGCGATCATGCGTTCACCGGTGCGTTGGTGGAACCATGGATGTGGCTGAAGAACACGTCCTCAAGGCTGGGCTCCACATTGCTGAACCCATCCTCCGGGCGTTGCTCTCCGAGCACGTGGATCACGGGTTTGCCGGCCACGAGCTTGTTGCTGATCAAGGTGCCGGAGGCCACGAAGCGCTCCAGCTCGCTCTTCGCTATGCTCTTCTCCCAGACCTTTCCGGTGAGGCCTTTCAGCGCGTCGTTCGGGGCGCCGGCATACAGCAGTTTCCCCTTGTTGATGATGGCCATGTTGTTGCAGAGCTCCTGCACGTCCTGCACGATGTGGGTGCTGAGGATCACCACCACGTTCTCGCCGATCTCGGTGAGCAGGTTGTAGAAGCGGTTGCGCTCTCCGGGATCGAGGCCGGCCGTGGGCTCGTCAACGATGATGAGCTTGGGCTCGCCGATCAGCGATTGTGCGATGCCGAAGCGCTGCTTCATGCCGCCGCTGAATCCGCTTAGGCGGCGCTTGCGCTGCTCCCACAGGTTCACCTTCTGCAACAGGGCCTCCACTAGGCCCTTGCGTTCGCCGGTGTTCGTCACGCCTTTCAGCAGGGCGATGTGGTCGAGCATCTCGTAGGCGCTCACCCGCGGGTACACCCCGAACTCCTGGGGCAGGTACCCAAGCACGCGGCGCACCTTGTCCTTCTCGTTCAGTACATCGATGTCGCCGAGCTTCACCGTACCCGCATCGGCCTCTTGGAGCGTCGCCAGGATGCGCATCAACGTGCTCTTGCCCGCGCCGTTCGGTCCCAGCAATCCGAACATGCCGGTGGGGATCGTCAGGCTGACGTTATCGAGGGCTTTCACGCCATTGCCATAGGTCTTGCTGAGGCCTTGAATGAGGAGGTCCATACGGGGAGGGGTTGTTGCGAGGGCAAGATGGGTCGTGGACCGCGAACCACCAAGGTCCGATCACACGAGCGGTCGGAAGTGGGGCGGGGCGGTGCAGGGATGTGAACTTGATCGGATCAGCTCCTCCTGTTCGCCAACAGCACCGGTGCCTGCCCATCAAAGGGGTTGTCCATGCGCCCGATGCTTTGCGCGTCCATGCCTGCCGCGCGCATCACGGTACGGTCGCCGAAGCGCTTGCGGATCCGGTCCATGGCCTGGTACAAGGCCATGGCCTCCTCGGTGTCCGTGAACGCGTCCATCTGGTGCCCGCCACCCACCATGTGGCTGAAGCGCACGCCGATCAAGCGGATCCGTTGGCGGCGGTCGTACAGCGCGCGGAACAGGTCGTGTACCACCGGCAGGATGATGTGGTCGCACGCCGTGTAGCCGATGCGCAGCTGGCGGGTGTGCGTGTTCATATCGGAATAACGGATCTTCACGGCCACGCAGCTGGTGAGCTTCGCGCCTTTGCGCAGTTGGAAGGCGAGGCTCTCGGCCATGGCGGTCAACATGCCGCGCAGTTTCACCACATCGATGGTGTCGCGTTCGAAGGTGCGTTCGGTGCTGATGTTCTTGCGCTCGTGCCAGGCGATCACCGGGCTGTCGTCAATGCCGTTGGCCTTGCGCCACAGCACAGGGCCATGCTCGCCCAGTATGCGTTGCATCAGGTCGATCGGCACTTCCTGCAAGGCATGGATCTTCGAAACGCCCATGCTGCGCAGCAGGTGTGCCGTCTTGTCGCCCACGCCGGGGATCCGTTCGATCGGCATCGGCGCCAGAAAAGGCTTCTCTGTGCCATAGGGCACCTGCAGTGCGCCTTGGCCATGCTTGGCCTCACCGGTGGCCACCTTGCTCACCGTCTTGTTGATGCTGAGGCCGATGCTGTTGGGCAGTCCCGTTTCATGGGCTATGCGGTGGCGCAGTTCGTTGGCCAGTTTCCAGCTGCCATGGAAGCGATCGGTGCCTGTAAGGTCCACATAGAACTCATCCACGCTGCTCTTCTCGAACATCGGCATGTGCTCGCGGATCACGTCGGTCACCTCGTCGCTCTTTTTCAGGTAGGCCCCGCTGTCGCCACGGATGATGATCGCCTCCGGGCACAACTGCTTGGCCATCCGCATGGGCATGGCACTGCGCACGCCGAAAGTCCTGGCCTCATAGCTGCAACTGGCCACCACCCCGCGATCGCTATCGGCGCCGATCAGCACCGGCAGTCCGTTCAGTCGTGGTTCATGCAGGCGTTCCACACTTACGAAGAAGGTGTTGAGGTCGAGATGCAGGATGGTGCGTTCCATGGTCATGGTCGAACCAATGGGTCGACGATACAGGTGCCTCGATCAACACGGGCATTCCACCCCTCTCGCTGGGAGATGATCCCGGGGGTGGGACGCCTTCTCCATTCTTCATTCTTCGAAGGGTAGGGTTGCCGCCCCTTCGCCCCAAGGATCCCGCAGCGGGCCGTGCCCATCGAAGCTCGGGGTAGGACGAAGGCGGGCTGTCCGCTGTGGTCCCGCAAGGCCGGGTCGGCGGTGGCGGCGTTGTGGTGGCCGCTTGTTCCCCGGGGGCTACTCACTGCACGTCTCCGCAAGTCTCGGCCGTACGGGAGCTGCCGCATCCATCCCTGGCGGAGATCGGCGGCGGGCCAAGGAATTTCAGTTGACGGAATAGTTGACATTGTTTGGTCAGTAAATTAGTCATTACATTTGGCCGCCGGATAAATGATCAGTCACGTGATGGATTATCCGGCAACGGAACACCGCATAAGACAGTCCTTCAACACCATAAGACAGTCACCATGGCAAACCCCGTCTTCGGAGCCAACCTGAAGCTCCTCCGTACCCGTCGCGGTCGTTCCCAAGAGGAGACCGCCATCGCGCTCGATGTGAAACGCTCCAGCTATAGCGGCTATGAGAACGGTAGCGCCGAGCCCTCGTTCGAGCTACTGGTGCGCATGAGCGAGTACTTCAAGGTCAGCATCGACAAGTTGCTGAAGGATGAGCTTACGGCATTGAGCGAGAGCCAGTTGGGCATTCTGGAGCGGGGCGGCGACCTGGACCTGAGCGGGCGCCGGTTACGCGTGCTGGCCACCACGGTGGATCGCGAGGACCGGGAGAACGTGGAACTCGTCCCCGAGAAGGCCAAGGCGGGCTATGCACTGGGTTATGCCGATCCCGAGTACATCAGTGTGCTGCCCACCTTTCAGATGCCGTTCCTAGCGCGTGACCGCAAGTACCGCACCTTCCAGATCAGCGGGGACAGTATGCCCCCCGTGGCCGAGGGCTCCTGGGTCACCGGTGAATACGTGCAGAACTGGCAGACCCTGCGTGACGGGCAACCCTACATCGTGGTGACCAAGGAGGACGGTATCGTGTTCAAGGTGGTCTACAACCAGCTCAAGGAGAAGGGTACTTTGCTGCTATGCAGCACCAATCCGATCTATTCACCCTATGAGGTCGGTGTCAACAACGTGCTGGAGATCTGGAAGTTCGTGCACTTCATCAGCAGCGAGCTGCCGGAGCCGAACCTGAGCCGGGATGAACTGGTGCGTAGCGTGGTGGATCTGCGCAAGGAGGTGAGCCACCTGCGCCTTTCCATGGAGCAGCAGGGGAGGCTTCCACTGTAAGCCCGGTTCCCCCGGCTGGGTGTGGGAAACTTCCTGAGGATCAGATCCCCGGCCCATCGAAGAGAACCGTAGTTTTGACCACCTTCGGATCAGAGGGCAGCGTGTGCTTGCCCACCCCTCAGCAAAATTGAACGACATGGAACGTCGATACGCGATGATGAACGCCAAACACCTGTTGCTTTCCGCATCAGCCTTGATCCTGGCGACCCACGTGGAAGCCCAGTTGAACATTGTGGCCCCGAACACGGCCTACACGGTCTCGTTCGATGCCACGGTCACTGGCGTGGCGAACGGCGCGTTCGCAGGAACAGGCTTTCAGCCGGTGCCCACCAGCGGTCGCTTGGATTCGGATGCCTGGGCGATCACTGGCTGGAGCGATGGCGCGCTGGCTTACGGCGGAACGCGGATCACCTCCGGCACCGACTTCCGTCGTGGCAGCACGGCTCCTGGCAATGCGGCCATCACCACTGGCGGCATTTATTCCTTCGGCGGAGCGCCGATCACCGGTCGTGCGCTCGGTTTCCAACCAGGAGCATCCGATTTTGCACCCGGCACCATGACCCTGCGCGTGCAGAACAACACAGGCAGCACGCTCACAGCCTTTGACATCGCGTACAACGCATACTACCGGAACGATCAGAACAGCTCCAGCTCGTTCAACTTCAGCTATTCGACGGACGACGTGACCTACTCGACCGTGCCTGCACTGGACATCACATCACCTGGCACAGCAGGGGGGGCTGGTTGGACCCAGTTGCCTAAGTCCACAACGATAAGCGGCATCACGATCGCCAATGGTGCCTATGTGTACATCCGATGGACAAGCAACGATGTGGCCGTATCGGCCAACCGCGATGAATTCGCTTTGGACGACATCAGTGTGACCGGAAGGGCGTACACCCTGGTGAAGCTGACGTCGACCACGTCCGGCGCAAGCGAGGATGACGGTACCACCCTTGTCACGGCTTCGATCATCAACCCGCACCCCACGAACCCCACCACGGTTGATGTGGCCTTGACCTCGGGTACCGCTGCGCGCATCAACAACTACACCACACAGACGCTCTCCTTCCCCGGTGGAAGCGTGGCCGACCAGAGCCAGACGATCACGATCACGGACAATGGAGCCTGTGATGGCGATGCCACTTTGGTATTCACACTACAGAACATCACCGGAGGCCTGGGCACGCCGAGCATCGGCACACCTTCGGTGCACACGCTGACCGTCATCGACAACGAGACATCACCCGCGTCCTTCCTCCAGAACTTCGACAGCGGTGGAAGCGGAGGCTGGGAGGTGACGGCAGGAGCAGGGAACATCAGTACGAGCACGGGAAGCGGCGATACACCGGCCAACCAGCGGGTGATCAGCACACCGGCGTCGTGGCAGGTGAATAATGGTACCGTGACCCTGGACCTGGCAGGTGTTTCCACTCTGGACTGGACCGGTATCACCATCACCGCCCGAGTTTCCTGTACCTCGGGCAATGCGTTCAATGGTGGTGACGCTTCGGATTCGATCGCGTTCTATGTGAACTTGAACGGATCGGGCTTTCCCCTTGATCCGGATGTACGCATTGCAGGGTTTACCAATGCACGTTGGGGCTACACCTCAGGCACAGGTATTGCGACGGGTACGGCCGGCACGCCTGTGGATTATGCGCCTGCCGGTGGAGGCAACCGCACCACTGATGGCTATAGCACAGTTCAGATCACGGTGCCTGGCGGAACGAACTCCGTGGCACTGCGCATCATCGCCAAGAACAACGATGGCAACGAGATCTGGAGCGTGGAGGATGTCTCCGTATCCGGAACCCTTTGCCAGCCGATCTATTACAGCCGAAGTGTGGGCAGTGAAGCCAGTGCTACTTGGAGCACTGCACGTACCGGAAGTCCCGCTCCTGCAGCGGTCACCTTCACGCGCAATTCGAGCATGGTGGTCCAGAACACGCATGTGGTCACTACGGTCGGCGCCACGCTCGATGTTCGTGACCTCATCGTAGAGAACGGAGGGACACTTGCCTTGGGCGGTACCGCCACGGTGAACATCTACGGAACTGAATGCACGGCGGATGGTGGCCTTACCGCGACCGATGACCACGTGAAGTTCTTGGGTGACGCACAAGCGACACTTGGTGGTGCCACGGGCACCCTGAACGTAAAGGACATGACGGTGTACGGCGGCGGCTTGCTGCTTGACATGAACACGCTGAACATCAGCGGAACGTTGCAACTGGACAGTGGCGATTTCGATGCCAATGGCAACGATGTCGTTCTGCAGAGCAATGCGACCGGCACGGCGAGGCTTGGCGAAGTGAATGTCGATGCCTCTTACACGGGTGACCTCACCATGCAGCGCTTCATTCCGGCCGGTGTCACCAACTGGCGACTGCTGTCAAGTCCGGTGCAGGGTGTGACGTTCAACTCTTGGAAGGATGACTTCTTCACCGCCGGTTTCCCCGGCTCCAACTATCCACCTTTCTATGTGAGCGGCAAGCTGTGGCCGAGCATCCGTAAGTACGATGAGACCCATACGGGTACGACAGCGTTGACCGATACGCTCATCGGTGTTTCGAACATCACCGAGACGATCACCATCGGTCGCGGATATGCTGCATGGAGCGGTACCTCCTTGTATACCACTACAGCCTTCACCATCGACGTGAAAGGTGCCCCACAGGTGGCGAACACCCCCTTCACACTGCCCATGTCCTATACCAGCACCGGCACGCCTGCGCGTGATGGGATGAACCTGGTGGGCAACCCACTGCCTTCGCCCATCGACTTCAGCTTGTTGTCACTTGGCGCCGATGTGGACAACTTCTACTACATCTTTTCGCCGACCGCCGGCACGAATGCCGCTTGGGATGAGGCCAATAGCTTGGGTACGCTCGGTGCGAACGGCAACATCCAGAGCAGCCAGGGCTTCTGGTTGCATGCCACGGGAGCAGGCGTCACCACCACGGTGGATGAATCCGCCAAGGTGCTCGAGCCCATCAACGGTGGCATCTTCAGCCAACAACAGGATGACCGTCCCAAGGTGCGACTGCATTTGAACAACACGCAGAGCAGTTTCGCCGACGAGGCCATTCTCCACTTCATCAATGGAGATCCTGCAACGGGAGCGTTCGATGTGGCGCACTTCCCCTTCGTGCACCCTGAAGCCGTATCCATCAGCACCCGCTCCACCGATGGTGATGAGATGGCTATCAACGCTTACGGTCCACTGACCAGCGCTTTGGACGTCCCAGTGGGTGTGGATGTGCAAGTGGATGGCGTGTATACGATCACCAGTTCGGATATGACGGTGCTCTCGGGCATGACCTGTCTGGTGCTGGAAGACCTGCAGACCGGGATCTCCACAACATTGAGCGAGGGTACGGTATATACGTTCAGCATGGCTGCAAATGATCCAGTGGATCCCGCACGCTTCGTATTGCACATCGGTGCACCTGTGGAGCGCACCGTTACCGCACTGACCTGTGCGGATGCCAGCGACGGTTCGATCAACGTGCAGGGTGCAGGGATCGGCCCTTGGGACTATGTGCTTGCGGATGCCTTCGGTACGGTGCTGGCCCAAGTGGCAGGCATCACCAGCGACCACACCTTCAACGGTCTGGCGGCTGGAGAGTACACCATCACTGTTGGTGGAAATAGCGGTTGCGGTAGTCTCACGGCGGCCGTCGCGGTGGAAGCTCCTTCAGCTCTGGATGCGGAGATCGTTATAACGGCAGCCACATGTCCGGTCTCCACGGACGGAGCCATCGATCTGCAAGTGCTCGGAGGTACCGGCCCGTACACCTTCACTTGGTCCAATGGTGATGTGACCGAGGGTCTGAGCGCCGTGCCTGCTGGAACGTATTCACTCAGCGTTTCGGACGCGCTTGGCTGCCAACTTGTGGTGCCCACTGTAACGCTGGGCGCAGGCGATGGCCCGGAGGCTGTCTTCGAAGCCGTGCCGAGCATCGTGATGGTGAACGATGTGGTCGAGTTCTTCAACTTCAGCACTTACGGTCTCGATTATACCTGGGACTTCGGCGATGGGACGATCGTGACCGATGCAGAGCCACTGCACAGTTACACATTGCCAGGTCTTTATACAGTGACGCTCACTGTGGAGGACGGTGATTGCAGTGCGATGACCGTCGGTGAGGTGGCCGTGAACACGTCGACCGGCGTGGCCCCTGTCACGACCTCAGGCCTACTGGCTTGGTCGGAAGGCAACCAGTTCGTCGTACAGTGGCAGGTGGAGGGTGCAGGCTCCGTTCAAGTTGGCGTACTTGATGCCACTGGCCGTTGGATCGCGCAACATCGTGCTCAAGGCTCCATGGGACGTATGAACGTGGAAGGACAGGAACTGCCATCGGGCATCTACTTCCTCCGAGTTTCAGCAGGCGGGAACCAACGGACCTTCCGGGTGCCGCTTGTGCGCTGATCCCGATCACCATCGATCGAAGCCCTCCGGAGACCGGGGGGGCTTCGTCTTTTTCCGTGGCTACGCGAACGGCTTCCGTACATTGGCCCCAACGATCGATCACATGTTCAAGTTCCAGTTCGCCACCCTTCGCACATGGGCAGTTGCGTCCATGCTAGTGCTCCTTGTAGGCTGCATCACCATTGAAGAGAACTACACCTTCAAGAAGGACGGAAGTGGTTCCATGGAGTACGTGGTCGACCTGAGTTCCTTCGCTGAGTTGATGAAGTCGATGGAGGGAATGACCAAAGGCAAAGGCTCAGATGATGGAATTGGGGAGATGGACATGAAGGATGAGGCGGATAAGCTGAAAGCGATCAAGGGCATTTCCAAGGTGAAGGTCAAGAAGGAGAAGGACGGCTACATCCAACGCCTGACCTTCCGCTTCACGGATGTGACAGCACTGAACAATGCACTGAACGTGCTCCTGCCGGACAGCTCAGGAGCACCGCATGGCTTCTTCGCGTGGGAAGGCAACACATTGGTCCGCACCAATAATGGGCACGCTGAAGAGATGGGTTCGGACGTCTCACAGGATGAGAACGATTCACTCGATATGAGCGGTCTTCTGAAGAGCATGCAGTACAAGTACAGCTTCACATTTCCGGAGACCATTGGGGAAGTTGGTATTGCGGAAGGCGTGACCCGTGAGGACCCCTCCAACAAACAGGTGAAACTGAGCACGGATTGGTCGGTGATCATGAACGATCCCCAGGCGCTGAACCTCCGGATAACGGTGAACAAGTGAGCACGGGACCCATGGACGACCTCCTGGAGCGGGCCATCAGGCTGGCGGCCAAGGTGCATAAGGGGCAGGTGGACCGCTTCAACAAGCCGTACGTGCTGCATGTGATGCGCGTGATGATGCGTGGTCATGACAAGGAGGAGCAGGTGCTTGGCGCCATCCATGATGTGCTTGAGCGTTCCACGCTGACCGTGGAGGACCTCGCTAAGAAGGACTTTCCGCCACGCATTCTTACAGCGCTCCAGCACATTTCACGTGTGCCCGAAGAGGATTACGAGCAGTACATCGATCGTGTGATGGAGGATCCCCTGGCCATCCGCGTGAAGTTGCACGACCTGGCGGACAAGATGGATCTGCTGCATGTGGACACCCTGTCCCACGCGGATCTT